>CAYSXQ010000005.1:7764-45189 GCA_964435085.1 uncultured Gammaproteobacteria bacterium
TATCAACAGCCTTTGGACTTTTAGACCAATGAAAACGGACTTATCAACAGACAGGTAGTTAGATGTTAGAGTCGATCTTCTACTACCGGCCTAGCTCTAATTGCTGAATATTTTTGATAAGGGCTAAAGTTAAATAAAATATTTAATTTGTTTGCGGGCTAATAAAAATAAGCTCTACAATTTTGTTAAGTGTTAAAAGCCTTTAATTCATTGCTCTAATTTATTAGCTAGTGTATAATAGTTATATAAAGAGTTATAAATATTAGGAGGGGACTTTTCGCTACTACAATATTTAGTTGTAAGCGGAACCACGAGCCTTGCGCCGTGGCTTTAACAATAATTAATTTTACTTCAGTTCTCGCTTGTCGAAAACGAGTAATAAATTTATGGCAAAGATGACTAAGTCACAAATTTTGGAATCATTAGCTAATGCTACTGAATTGTCCAAGAAGCAGGTTAACAATTTTTTCACCGAATTAACTAATCTCGGTTACAAGGAAGTTAAGAAGAATGGTGAATTTGTCGTGCCTGGCTTTGGTAAAATCGTTAAAATGCACCGCAAGGCTCGTCAGGGTCGCAATCCAGCCACTGGCGCTACTATCCAGATCCCAGCTAAGACTGTTGTGAAGTTCCGTTTGGCTAAGGCTGCTAAGGACGCTGTTCTTTAGTCCTTAATTTTTTATTTCTCAAAAAAGTTCCTCCTTAAGGGGGAACTTTTTATTTAGCAACTTTCTTGTTTTTGGAAAAAATGTTATAGTTAATCTTATTTAAGCATTTTAGCAGCTCTGCTAAGTGATCTATCTCTTCCTATGCCTCTATTTAAATACAAAGTTATTAATCGTGATTTTGACAAAGAGTCTGGTACTATTGAGGCAGCCAGCGACAAGCAAGTTGAGAGTATTTTGTCTAACAAGGGCTACCAGATCATTAGCATTAGTCAAAGTTCTTCTAGCGATGGCCTCGGTAGCTTCTTTAGAGGTCTGGTCGGGCGAGTCACAATTAAGCAGCTAGTGGTTTTCATGCGCCAGTTTTCAGTTCTGATTAGCGCTAGTGTGCCACTATCGCAATCATTGCATATTCTATCTGAACAAGTTGAGCAACCAGCCTTACGCGCTGTTATTATGGAGATTTCCAACAATGTCGATGCTGGTGAACGTTTGTCTGAAGCTATGTCTAAGCACCGCAACGTCTTTAGTGAATTCCACATCAGCGTTGTTCGTTCTGGTGAAACTTCTGGTAAATTGGACGAGTCTCTGATCTACTTAGCTGACGAAGAAGAAAAAAACTACGAAATGGTGCGTAAGCTCAAGGGAGCTATGACTTATCCAGTCATCATTCTTATTACTATGGCTGGAGTTGGTGTGGCTATGATGATCTTTGTAGTGCCAAAACTCGTTACTATTTTTAATGAAGTCGGTGGTGAATTGCCGATTATGACTAGGATGTTGATTGGTATTTCTGATCTAGTGCTCAACTATTGGTGGGCGTTACTGGCTGCTCTGCTGGGCCTAGTTCTCTTTATTAAATTTCTAACTAATAAGCCCTTTGGCAAACGCTATATCGACCTCGCTCTCTTCCGTATTCCTATTTTTGGTAATATTATCAAGAAAATGGCTATGGTTCGTTTTTGTCGCACTATGAGTACTTTGCTAGTTGGCGGTGTGACCATCTCGAATAGTCTAAAGATCTCTAAGGGTATCGTCGGCAATTCTGTCTTCCAGGATCTAGTCACTGAGACCATCGCTGAAGTTGAAGAAGGTAATTCTGTCTCCACCGCCTTTCTTCGTTCCAAAGAAATTCCTGTTATGATGCCAAAGATGATGATGATCGGTGAAAAGACCGGTAAGCTTGACTTCGTCTTGGTTAAAATCGCCGACTTCTATGCTAAAGAATTAGATGCTATTCTTGATAACTTAATGGTTATTCTCGAGCCAGTCATCATGGTCTTCATGGGTATCGCCGTGCTCTTTATGGCAATGGCGATTATTATGCCGATGTATAATTTGACTAGCCAGTTCTAGAAAGTCTGAAAGTTCAAAGTCGTAAGTCGTAAGTCTCAAAGATTCAAATGATAAAAAATAAAAGCGTCTCAGATTTGAGACGCTTTTATTTTACTAAGTCTATGTTTACACAGTACTTTAGACTTTCGACTTTGGACTTTCAGACTTAACCGTTTGTATCTTTTTTTAAAAAATGTTATTATGAATCCATAGAAGAAGTTTATTTAGAAAATATTTTTTAGGTAAACTTGTTAATTTGTTTATGTTGGCAAACAACTCAAGAAGGGGGGTGAAACTATGAATAAAATGAAGAAAGGTTTCACTCTTATCGAACTCTTAGTGGTTATTGTTATTATTGGTATTCTTGCTACCTTGGCGACTGTCGCCTTAGGCTCTGCTCGTACCAAGGCTCGCGACGCCCGTCGTTTGTCTGACGTTCGTCAGATGCAGACTGCTTTAGAACTCTACTTCAACGACCAAGGTGGATATCCTGCCACAGCTACTGTAGCTCCTGGCTTGTCTATTTCCACCGCTGGCGGTACTTACATGGCTAAGATTCCAGGTAACCCAGCTCCTTACGGTGAAGGCGGTTGTCCTAGTGCTGCTGCTAACTCTGCTTACATCTACACTCAGGATAACGGTGGCTTGTCCTACACTATCTTGTACTGCTTAGGCGGTGCAACTGGTTCAATTTCCGCTGGTACTAACAGGGCAACTCCTGCTGGTATTACTGGTAGTTAATCACCATCGATCTAAAAATACTCAGCCTCGGCTGGGTATTTTTTATTTTAGCGGGGTGTTATAATATTTTCACTATGATAGTCAATTCTACTCGCCTTGTGTCAATTTGCGACCGTGTTATTAATTGGTCAATCTACACTAGCTTAGCTCTAGTCCCAATTATCTTTGCTTTTTGGCAAGAGAATTTTAATATTTTTGAGTTAAACAAACTGCTTGTTTTTAAAAGCGCTTTAGTCTTAGCCTGGCTAGCTCTGCTTATCAAAATTACTATCACTAAGCAGTTGAAACTTAGTTTTGACTCTAAGATCCTGGTGGTCCTAGTAGTTTTGTTTATCTACATCATCGCTAATACTTTTCTTGCCCTTGACCCAGAGCAAAGCTTCTTTGGTATTTATATGCGTCAGCAGGGGGTACTTAGTCTTATTTATTATTGGCTCTACTTCCTGCTCCTGCTCTTTCACCTGCGGCCAGACCAATCCTTGCGACCTTATCTACTTGCTATTGCTGTCGGTCTGTTACCGGTGCTTAGTTATGCCTTTGCTCAGAAGCTAGGCTTTGATCCTTTGCGCTGGACGGAGCCAGGGACTGGTCGCACTTTTGCTAATCTCGGTCAACCTAATTTCCTAGCCTACTACCTCGACCTCACTATCTTTCTCTTGCTGGCCTCCTGGTCCTGGCTGAGTAAGACTTGGCATAAGCTGTTTTTACTCTTCATTACCGCTCTGCAACTAGTCGTTCTCAGCTTCACTACTAGTCGCGGCGGTTTAATCGGTCTAATCGCTGGCGCCCTAGTCTTACTAGCTGCTAAGCTGTGGCGCTCGGGCCACAAAAAAACCCTATTCATCTCTCTTAGTTCTGTCATCGCTCTTGTTATCGCTTCGCATTTCTTTGTCCATACTCTAGTGGCCAGGAACATTATTACTAATCCTGTCTTGATCCACTACGCCTCATCATTTAGCAGTCCTAGTGGCTCTAGTCAGGTTAGGCTTTTCTATTGGCGCTCAGCTTGGCAGGATTTTGAGGCTAGTTCTTGGTCGAGGCGACTGTTGGGCTATGGCAAAGACGGCCAGCGCTCAGTCTTTGTTCGTTACTATCAGCCAACTTGGGGCTTACACGAGAAGCTTAATTCCTATCCTGATCGCGCTCACAATCTCATTATTGATATTTATTTAGAATTTGGCTTGATCGGCCTTGCTCTCTTTGCCTGGCTTAGTCTCTTAGTTGCCAGTCGCTCACTTAAATTCTGGCACACTTCAAGCACTCCTATCGCCAAATTAATCCCATATCTACTAGCCGCTCTTGTTGCCTATTTTGCCAGCAATCTCTTTGGCTTCCCTCTGACAACCCATTATCTTTATTATTATTTCATCCTTGCTCTACTCTGGATTATCGCTACCTCTGCTTCCGAGCGGATTATTAAATTGCCCTTCTCTTCACTCTTTTGCTGGCTTACTATTGCTGGTCTTACTGCTTTTCAGGCCTTCTTCTTGTGGCAGTTTACCTACAAATATTTCATTGCTGATACTTATTTCATGAAGGCTAAAGTTGCTGAAGCTCGCCTTGATTGTGCCGGCGTCATTACTAATCTAAATCAAACTATAGCTTGGCAGCCGCTGGATCTGTACTATCAAGAAAAATTTATCTTCATGTCTAATAACTGTCTGCCTCTCATTGATCAGGCTAGTCGCAAACAAGTGCTCAGGGCCTTATTGGAGCAATTATCGAAGCTGCGAGAGCGACCCTATGACTACGATCTAACTCTCAACATCGCTCGCTCCTATTCGCTCTTTGCTTACTACTTTGATCCTAAGTACTATGCCGAGGCCGAGGGCTACTATCAACAATTAATCCAGCTTAATCCCGACATCTTATCTGCCTACCAAGACTACGGCCGCATGAAAATCTGGGCAGGGGACTATGAAGCTGCTAAATCCATCTTTCGTCAGGGCATAGCTCGTAGCCCGATGCAGATCAGTAATTATCAAGACTTCGGCTACACCGATTTGATCAATGGTCAGACTTACTATCTCTGGCAGCTTATCGCCACCTGTGACTACAATCAAAAGAACTTCAAAGAGGCCTTAGCTGTTTATCTAGACATCGAGTCTAAGCGTTTAGTTAGTGTTGAGCTTTATAAAAACATCGCCGATTCCTACTACCAACTTAATAATTATCCGCAAACAGAGGTTTATTTAAAAAAGAATCTTGTTCTGGTGCCATCTGATATTAACATTAATTTAAATTTGGCTACTTTCTATATGGAGCGCAATAATATTAAGGAGGCTAGGCGCTTCGCTCAGGCGGCTCTAGTAATCGATCCTAATAATGAAGATGTCCTTAAATTGATCGCTAAATTAAAAGACTTACTAAAATAAAAAGCCGTAATAAATTACGGCTAGTAAAAATATCCAAGTCTTAGCTAGAGCTAAGCTTTAAAATATTATAGTCTTCAGCAAATTTTTGATGAATCGGATGCATTTCTTCTGGTGCTTTTTCAAAAAAACCAAATTCTGAAGCTTCATGATTGAGTTTGATTATGTTTATCAAATCATCAGGGATATTCAATTGCAGCGCTATACTAACGCTGTGTTTATAGCTACCGTCTGCTAATATTCCGTCCTCAAGAAATTCCATAGCTCCAAGTACTTTACAGGAGATTTCTGTTGGGCTAATACCTAGCTCGTTCTCGAGTATACGATTTATTGCAAGCTTAAAACTTTCACCCTTTCTTATGCCTCCACCAGGGAAGTGCCATAATTTATTATATGGCTCAATGGCTCGTCTTGTTAAAAGAACTTTGCCTCCGCTGTCTATAATCACACCATCGACGCAGACTCTAGCAGCGTGTTCTTGGATCATGTTATAAATATCATTTGGCACGGTTTCACCTATTTTCATGGCTGATTCTCCAACCTACTTAGTAAAAGACAATTGTAAAAATATTATATAATCAATTAATGTTTTTGTCAAGGTATACTTAATGGCTATAACGAATAGTCTTCATAATAGAGTCTGTTTTTTAATAGCTAATTTAGTAAGTACTTGTTTATATCAAAACTAAAAAATGGCAAAAGGTCAAGTTGCCTTTTTGCTATAAAAAACCTATTATTATCTATGTATTACAGTATAAAAATTCATTCAGATTTCTAAAATTAATTATTTTTTTATGAAGCAAGTGTTGGTTTGCGGCGCTGGTGGTTTTATCGGCAGTCATTTGGTTAAAAAGCTTAAAAATGAAGGTGCTTGGGTAAGGGGAGTCGATCTGAAGTATCCGGAATTTAGTCTCACTCATGCCGATGAATTTATCATTGGTGATTTACGTTCTCAACAGATTGTTGCCTCGATCTTGGATCGTCCTTTTGATGAAGTTTATCAATTAGCGGCTGATATGGGTGGGGCCGGTTACATTTTTACCGGTGAGCACGACGCCGATGTGATGTACAATAGCGCCATGATCAATTTAAACATTGCTCATTATGGTCGTCTTGCTGGCATTCACAAAGTTTTTTATTCCTCTTCGGCTTGTATCTATCCTACTCACAATCAGCTTGATCCTAGTAATCCTAGGTGCAGTGAAGCAAGCGCTTATCCAGCAGCACCTGACAGTGAGTATGGCTGGGAGAAGCTTTTTAGTGAGCGTTTATATTTATCCTATGCTCGCAATTACGGTCTTAATATTCGCGTCGCTCGCTTTCATAATATTTTTGGACCTGAGGGTGCTTGGCGCGGTGGCAAAGACAAGGCTCCAGCTGCCATCTGTCGCAAAGTTGCAGAGGCTGTCGATGGCGCTGAGATTGAAATCTGGGGTGATGGTAAGCAGACCCGCAGCTTTTTGTATATTGATGAATGTCTAGAAGGTGTCTCAAGGCTCATGGCCTCTGACTTCATTGGCCCAGTCAATATTGGCTCTGAGGAAATGGTTAGTATCAATCAACTAGCAGAAGCTGTTATGACAATAGCTGCTAAAAATTTATCTATTAAGCATGTCTCTGGTCCCTTGGGTGTTCGAGGTCGCAATAGTGACAATAATCTCTTGCGTGAAAAATTGGCCTGGGCTCCTACTACTACTCTCAGACATGGCTTGGAAAAAACTTTCCATTGGATTAATGAGCAAGTAAAGAATCAATAATCATGAGCGAAAACATCAAGGTAATTCAACCAAATATCAAATTTCATTGGAGTGATTTTCGTGAACTGCTTGCTTATCGTGAGTTGCTCTACTTTTTAACTTGGCGCGATCTCAAAGTTCGTTATAAGCAAACCATTATCGGTGTTGCTTGGGTTATTTTTCAGCCTTTTATTACTATGGTAGTTTTCACTATCTTCTTTGGTAATTTTGCCAAAATGCCCACCGACGGAGCTCCTTATCCCATCTTTGTCTTTATTGGCCTGCTCTTTTGGCAATTTTTTAGCTCAGCGCTTAGTGACATATCCAACTGTCTAGTGGCTAATCAAGGCATTATTAGCAAGGTCTATTTCCCGAGGATTATTTTGCCTCTCTCTATGATCCTGACTAGGTTAATCGATTTTTTGGTGGCTTCGGCTATGTTGATTGTGCTCATGATCTATTACAGTTTTATGCCAAGTTTAATTGGTTTGCTTGTATTTCCAATTCTAATTTTGGTTAGTGCTATTGCGGCTCTGGGTCTAGGTTTATTTTTCGCTAGCTTAAACGTTAAGTATCGAGATGTTAGGTATGTCTTGCCTTTCTTTATCCAGTTAATGATGTTCGTCACTCCAGTTGTTTATTCTTCCAGTATTCTAGGTAGCTATGGCTGGATCTTAGCTCTTAATCCCATGGCTGGAGTTATTAAAACTGCTCGCAGCGAATTATTACAAAGTTACGCCACCAATTGGCTGCAGTTTACTTTATCAATGTGTGTTTGCGCTCTAGTCTTGATAATAGGCTGGCTGTATTTCCGCCATGAAGAACGCGCTAGCGTTGATACTTTTTAATATGTCGATTATTTCAGTGGAAAATTTAAGCAAAAGGTACTTAATTAAACACAATAATGAGGCTTATTTAACTTTGCGTGACAAATTAGCTCATCCTATTAAAAGCATTCTAGAAAAAAGTTCTGGCAAAAGAGAAGATTTCTGGGCTCTCAATGACGTTTCTTTTGAGGTAGAGGCTGGTGAAGTACTGGGTATTATCGGTCCCAATGGCTCTGGTAAGTCAACGCTCTTAAGAGTGCTATCTCAAATTACTCCTCCTAGCACAGGACGAGCAATCTTAAGAGGTCGCTCAGCCTCTTTATTAGAAGTTGGCACCGGCTTTCATCCAGAGTTAACTGGTAAAGAAAACATTTACTTGTCAGGAGTTATTTTGGGTTTAAGTAAGGCTGAAATTAGTAAAAAATTTGATGAAATAGTCGATTTTGCAGGAGTTGAAAAATTTCTTGATACACCCGTTAAACGCTACTCTTCTGGTATGGGTGTGCGCCTAGGCTTTGCTGTCGCTGCTAATCTAAATAGTGATATTTTAATTATTGATGAAGTTCTTGCTGTTGGCGATATTGAATTTCAAAAAAAGTGTCTAAGAAAAATGGATGACATAGCCAAAAAACAAGGCAGGACCATACTATTTGTTAGTCACGATATGGCTACTGTTACTTCCTTGTGTGAAAAGTGTCTATTTTTACTAAACGGCACTAATAAATTTATTGGTCCCACTCAAGATGCTGTTAATTATTATAATAACTATTTTTCTGCTAATGAGATAGTTTTTGATCTGAAGTCTAGACAAGATAGGCAAGGCGGTGGTGAGTTAAAGTGTACTAAGGCTTGGGTAGAAAATTCTCATGGTCAAGTAGTTAACAGGGTTAAGGTTGGAGAAGATGTTCGTCTAGTTATTCAATATCAAAAAATGACCGATATAGATATTAATAACTTATCTGTTAGCATCGCTCTCACTAACGAAGTTGGTCAGCAGCTCAGTGATCTCTCTAATGGAACAGTTTGGCACAAGGCTCCTGATTCTGGCAAAATTATTTGCCATCTCAAAAAGCTGCCATTAAACATTGGTAATTATTCCTTTAATTCTTCTATTAAAGTTAATGGAGTTTTAGCGGATGGCGTTACTGGAGTCGCTAATTTTTCGGTCGACAAAGGTGATTTTTTTGGTAATAATTTTTTACCGCACGTTACCCAAGGTTACTTTTTATTCGATCAATCTTGGGACCTAGTTAATTAAATTTATGATCAGACAATACATACTTAATTTCTTTCCTTGGCTCAGGAGCTTAAAAAAAATTTATTTAACGCTTCTTTCTAATTATAGAATGTTTCAGCCTCAGCATTCCTATTCTCAAACTGGCGAAGACTTGTTAATCAAAAATATTTTATCCAATCTTCATATCGCTAAGCCGAACTATTTAGATATTGGAGCCTACCATCCAATTTATCTTTCTAACACTTATCTATTTTACAAACTAGGTGGTCGAGGTGTGCTAATCGAACCTGATCCTTTAAGAGCAAAAATATTTTCACGCACTAGGCCGGGTGATATTTTTATTAATGCCGGAGTAGGTGATAAGGATGAAATCATGGATTATTACCAGCTCGATGCTCTAAGTACTTTTTCTCAGCTAGAAAAGGAACAAATGGAAGGCAAAGGCTATCAATTTGGTAAATCACTAAAAGTGTCGGTTATTGCTATTAACAATATTTTACAGCGCTACTTTTCTGATCGGCCGCTAGACTTACTTAGTATTGATACAGAAGGTTATGAAATGACCATTTTTCAAGCTTGGAATTTTGCTCAGTATCGCCCTAAGATCATTTGTGTTGAAGCTGTTGAACACTCACCAAATTTATTTCTAGTTAAGAAAAGCCAAGAAGTTATTGATTTTTTACAATCCAGAGGTTATTCTATCCTTTGTGATACGGTCAATAATCTTATTCTGGTTGATAGTTATCTCATTGAGGCTGAGCAAAAAAATAATCTATGATAGTTGTTAAAGTAAGAGGCGGTATGGCCAATCAAATGTTCCCTTACGCTTGCGCCAAAGCTTTGTCTTTACGCATGGGAACAAATCTAAAAATTGATGCTAGGGGATACTCCGATAATATTGAGCCTGATATTATCAGTCAAAGATTATACGGGCTAAAATGTTTTAAAATAACTTCTCCTTTAGCGGAGGACAAGGATTTGTTACATTGGTTTGATCGCTCACTAATAAAAAAACTCAAAAGATTATACGATAGATTTAAGCCTTATTACACCAGAGAACACATTATCGAGCCGCTGTCGAACGTGGTCTACCGAGACCCTAACATCTATTTACTAAAAACTGACAAGAATATTTATCTGCAAGGCGACTTTAATTCTTACAGAAATTTTATTGACTATGAAGCAGAAATAAGACAAGAATTTGAATTTTCCATTGAGCCGTCCCTAGAAAATAAAAAAATTATTGATGAAATGAGTCAAGTTAATTCTGTGGCCATCCACTTTAGGCGAGGGATAGTTTTAGAAACTAATAGTAATTATTTAGTTCTGCCTCTAGACTATTATTTAAAGGCCATCGAATATATTATCAGTAAGGTGCCCGAGCCATCTTTTTATCTTTTCTCTGATGATCCGAAATGGGTTAAGGACAACATTAAAATTCCTGCTTTTCCTGTTAAAATAATTGATCATAATGATCAGCGACATAGTTATGAGGATCTGCGTTTAATGTCTGCTTGCAAGCATGTTATTATGGCTAATAGCGGCTTTAGTTGGTGGGCGGCTTGGCTAGGAAAAAAGCCTAATCAAATAGTTATTGCTCCTAAGCATTTTTGGAAAAATGATATTTATGATGTAATAAGTAGTGACTTTTATCCCGAAGACTGGGTTAAGCTTTGGTTTTAATATCTTTTTATGTGCGGTATCAGTGGTATCTGGAAAATTTTCGCAACAGTTGAGCAATCAGATATTGCTACTTTTAATAATTCTATGCAGCATCGCGGTCCTGATGGCGAGGCTTATTTTATCGATGCTGAAAACAGCTTGGCCCTGGGTCATAGAAGACTGGCCCTACTGGATTTGTCGGATAAGGCCAAGCAGCCCATGGACTATCTGAGTAGATATACAATAACTTTTAATGGTGAAATTTTTAATTTTATTGAATTGCGTGAGGACTTGAAAACTTTAGGCTATACTTTTAATTCTGATAGCGATACGGAAGTTGTCTTAGCTGCCTACGATGCTTGGGGTAAAGATTGTTTAAAAAAATTCAATGGTATGTGGGCTTTTGCGCTCTGGGATGCTAGAGATAAGAAAATGTTTTTGGCTAGAGATCGTTTTGGTGTTAAGCCTTTGTACTATTGTCAGCAAGCTAATGATTTTTTTGCTTTTGCTTCAGAGACCATAGCTTTTAAAAACTTAAAGGGCTATCAAAGGCAATTTGATGAGACCAAGCTAAAGATTGCCATTAGCGATGCTATGGCGCTTGAGGGGTCGGGACATACAATCTTTAAGGACATCTATCAGCTACTACCTGGTCATTATCTAGAAATGGACAGGCCATCTCAAGTAGTTCAACAACTGCGTTGGTGGAATACTTTTGATAATTTAATCTCTCCTGATCGAGATTATAATGCGCAAGTTAGTCGTTTTAAAGAACTATTTCTCGATGCTTGTAAAATTAGGTTGCGTAGTGATGTGCCGATTGCTACTGCTTTAAGTGGTGGAGTTGATTCCACGGCTGTTTATTCAGCTCTTAATCACTTAGTGGCCACTAAAGATATTAATAGAGCGCCCAAAGATTGTCATGGCGCTTACTCAGCCATTTTCCCAGGATCGGCTAATGATGAAAAAATTTTTGCTCAAGCCGCAGCTGATCACTTCAGTCAAGCTGCCTCTTTCGTTGAATTTAATCAATCAGATTTGGTGGACAGAATTATTAAGTCGACGGTTTTGTTTGATGCTATTTATTTTTCACCTATTATCATCGCTTCTGATGTTTATGGGGCTATGTATCGTGATGGTATCCGAGTATCACTTGATGGACATGGCGCTGATGAAATGATGTATGGCTATACATTTTTGTTGAAGGATCTTTATGAGTACTACTCTTGCTTTGATAGTTCTTATGCTAAAGAGATAGCATTAATTTATCAGCAAACACAAGCTTCAAATGATACAATGGCCCTGAGCAACTTAGCCCCCGCTAGTAAAAAGGAGTGTCTGCAATACACTTTAAAAAAATACTATCACTTAGTGCCGCAAAGCCTCAAGAAAATTTATCGACACTTAGTTTTAGGTAACTACAACAGTATTAGCAGTTTGAGTAATGACCCTTATGATTTTTCCAACTTAGCCTTACCTGAAAGGATGCTAGCTGACATGTTTCACTCAGGGACTTTGCCTACTATTCTTAGAAACTTCGATCGAGCTTCTATGCAGTCTAGTATTGAGACAAGAATGCCCTTTATGGATTATCGTTTAGTGCAGTATGTTTTTTCTTTGCCACCACAAAGTAAATTGGGCGAGGGCTACACCAAAAGAATTCTGCGTGATGCTATGCTTGGTATTATGCCGGAAGCAATCAGGACTAGAAAGTCCAAGATCGGTCTCAATGCTCCATTAGCTGACTGGTTCAATGGTCCTCTGGCTAAGTTTTTACTAGATAATGTTAGCTCTGTCGATTTTATCAACAGTCCTTATTGGAATGGCTCAGAAATTAGGGGCTTGGTTGAAAGAAATACCAAAGAAAAGTTGTGGGATGAGCATAATTGTTATGCAATTTGGCAGCTTATTAATGCTCATATTTTGATAACTAATAATTAATATGCATATAATTAAATTTGCCGTCATTGGTTTTGGTAATATAGGCAGTCGACATTGTGCTGTTATTGATGCTAATGACAAGGCTGAATTAGTGGCTGTTTGTGATACGGATTCTGCCAAACAGGCTATAGTAGCTAAGCTCTATCCAGAAGTAAAATTTTTTAACGATCACCAAGAGATGATGGATTCTTGCGAGCTAGATGTTGTCAGTATCTGCACGCCTCATGACTTGCATGCCGATATGGCGGTAGCAGTAGCTCGTCATAAAATCAACATTTTGGTAGAAAAACCCATGGCTTTAACTAGCGCTGATTGCCAAAGAATGATCGAAGCAGCTGATATCAACAGGGTTAAATTAACCGTGGTTAAGCAAAATCGTTTTAATGTGCCAGTTGCTCTAGTTCGTCAACTCATCAATGATGATTCTTTGGGACAGATTTATCAAATTCAATGTAATGTTTTTTGGAACAGAAACCCAGAATACTATTCCTTATCTGATTGGAGGGGCAAGAAGAGTAGGGAAGGCGGTTGCCTCTATACTCAGGTGAGTCATTTTGTAGATCTAATTTTGTGGTTATTTGGAGATGTTGAGCTTGTTAGCGCTGAGCTTGCTCGCTTCAAGCAGTTAGTTAACATTGAAGATTGCGGTGTGGCTCATTTAAAATTTAAAAGCGGAGCTCTTGGCAGTTTAAATTGGACCACTGATGTTCATCTAAAAAATTACGAAGGTAGTATTACTATCTTTGCGGAGAAAGGTTCTATTAAAATTGGCGGCGAGTATCTCAATAAATTAGATTTTTTTGATGTGCAAGGTTTTGCTATGCCCGATGAAAAATTATTCAATGACAAGCCTAATAGCTACGGTAAATATCAGGGGACTAGTTCGAACCATGATAAAGTTATTGAACAACTAATTTTATTGCTCTCTGAAGACCATTCGGAGGTAGTATTTGGTGAAGAAGGCAAAAAAACTGTTGAGTTTATTGAGTCAATTTATCAGCATTCAAATTATAAGGACTTATGAAAAAAATTTACTTTTTAGGGGCTAAAGCAATCGGCTACAACTGCTTAAAATATCTACTAGATAATAAAAATCAACTGAATTTAGAAATATCAGCCGTTTTTACTAATAGCAAAGCGGGTCCTCAAGATTTTTCTAATCTTGTTAGTCTGTGCCAAGCTAATCATTTAGAGCTTCATGACAATATTGACGATATTTTGCAGTTGCCAACAGCTGATTATATTATTTCGGTTCAATATCATCAAATCTTACGCCAGCAGCATCTTGCTCGAGCAACTACTTTAGCCATCAATTTACATATGGCACCCTTGCCAGAGTACCGAGGTTGTAATCAGTTCAGTTGGGCTATTATTAACTGTGATCATGAATTTGGTACAACTCTTCACGTCATGACTAGTGGCATTGATGATGGTGATATCATTGCTGAGCAAAGATTTTTCATTCCTGAAAATTGTTGGGTCAAAGATCTCTATCAATTAACCGTGGATAGGTCTTATCAGTTATTTACAGAAGCTATTCCTGAAATCATGAACGGTAATTTTACAGCTAAGCCTCAGCAAGACTACGTAGATCGAAAGGGTTCTTTTCATCTGAGAAAGGACATTGAGTTGCTGAAGGAGATTAATTTAAATTGGCCTGCAGAAAAAATAGAACGGCATCTTCGAGCAACCTTAATGCCTGGCTTTGATGCTCCCTACTTTCTTCTTAATGGCAAAAAAATTATCTTATCCCTCGACAAGTAACCTCTTTAATAATCATTAAAATTTACAAAAATTAGCATATTTAAAAAATATGAAAATCCCCTTAGTCGATCTTACTAAGCAGTACCATGCAATTAAAGAGGAGATAGACGCTGCTATCTTCAGAGTTATTAATAGCGCTCATTTCATTGGCGGCTCAGAAGTATCTTCTTTTGAGCAGGAATTTGCTAATTATTTGGCTGTATCCAATTTTATTGCTGTGGCTAATGGCACTGATGCGCTAGAAATAGTTTTAGAGTCTTTTGATTTTCCTGAGGCCAGTGAAGTAATTGTTCCCGCTAATACTTTTATTGCTGACAGTGAAGCTGTATCTAGGTGTGGCTATAAAGTTGTTTTTTGTGATTGTGGTGAGGATTATTTAATCGATTATGATAAAATTGAAAATTTAATTACTGAAAAAACCAAAGCCATCATTGCTGTTCATCTCTATGGCCTGCCTTGTGATATGGATAAGTTGCAACTAATTTGCACTAAGTATCATTTGAAATTAATTGAAGACTGCTCTCAAGCTCATGGCGCCAAATATCACGATCTTAAAGTTGGTGGACTTGGTGATGCTGCTGTTTTTAGTTTTTATCCTGGTAAAAATTTAGGGGCTTACGGTGACGCTGGTGGCATAGCAACTAATTATCATGAACTTGCTAAAAAATGCAGAATGATTGCTAATCATGGTCGCCTTGATAGTAAGTATAATCACTACATTGAGGGGCGCAATTCTCGTTTAGATGCTATTCAGTCAGCCGTACTCGGAGTAAAATTAAAGTACTTAGATAGTTGGATTGAGAAAAAAAACCAATTAACCCAGGTCTATTTTAATAGTTTACAGGATTTGAGTTCAGTGACCTTGCCTATTTTATATTCTGACAGGTTTCATGGCTACCATCTGTTTGTTGTTAGAGCGCATCGCAGAGATGAGCTGAAGCAACATCTGTATGGTAGAGGTATTGAAAGCGGTATTCATTACCCCATGGCTTTGCCTACGCTAGCTGCTTATGATCATCAACATTTCAATCAGTCTGATTTTGTTAATGCTATCACTTACTCAAAAGAAATTATCTCCTTACCACTTTACCCAGAAATATCCGAAGAAGAGGTCCTATGCATTACCCAGGAAATAAAAAATTTCTATGAGCAAGATTAAAATATTAAAAGCCAGTCCCTTCTATGATCATTATCTTGATCAGTTTTATCGAGCTAGGCCACAGTTAAAAGATTGCTCATATAACGATCAGTATCAAGCAATTATGGCTGATTGCTTTGGTTGGTATGATGTCTGGAAGACAACTCTCGAAGCTACTGGTGATTATGAGTTTGTAGAAGTGATTAGCAATGCAGAGCTTTTACAAAAACAATGGGCGCTTGAGCATCAGGTAAATTTTCGCCCCGATCACTGGCGTTTAGATATCTTAGAGCAGCAGATATTAGAATTTCAGCCTGATATTTTTTTCTCTCATGATTTTGGAACGATTGATGCTGAGTTTCGGAATTTAATTAGAAAAAAGTGTCCTAGTATTAAAACTGTCCTAGCTTGGGACGGCATAGCTGCCAATGATAGTAAATTATTTAACGGTTGTGATATTGTTCTATCTTTCAATGACGACACGGTAAAATACTATCAAGATCATGGTTTTAGATCGGAGCTGTTTCACTTTGGTTTCAATGAAAAGATTTTAGAAAAAGTTCAGCGGCGAGACGCTCTCTATGACTTATCTTTCTGTGGCACAGTTAGTTCTGGCTGGCACAGCGAGCGGCTAGATTTCTTATATAACATAAGCAAACAATTCAAAGTAGATTTGTGGACTAATCCATTGCCGGTGACAGTCAGAAGTATTGGTGGCGCTCTTGCTAGGCTTAATACAAAAAGCTTGTCTGATTTGATTAAGCTTAAATCACTTTCTAAAATTAATCATGGCCAAATTTTTGGCTTAGAAATGTTCCAAGTACTCGCTGACTCTAAAATATCTTTGAATAAACATATTGATTTAGTCGGTAAAAACGCTGGCAATATGCGGTTATTTGAAGCGGCGGGTATGGGTAGTTGTCTTCTGACGGATTATAAATCTAATTTAAGTGATATTTTTGATCTAGATAAAGAGTTAGTAACTTACCAAACTACCGATGAAGCTATTGATAAAATAAAGTATTTATTAAATAATGAAACTGAAAGACGGGCTATTGCTCTGGCTGGACAAAAAAAGGTCTTAGAAAAATATTCCATCACCAAGCAGATTAAATTGGCTGCGGCTTTCATAATTAATTAAAAATCTTATATGAAAATGATAAACTTGGGTTGCGGTGATAAGTTTCATGAGAATTTTGTCAATGTTGACCTGGTGTCTAGTCATCCCAAGGTTATTATTTGCAATTTCTTAAACGGCATTCCTTTTGCTGATAATGATTTTGATTTTGCTTATCATTCCCACGTTTTAGAACATTTTTCTAAAGATTACGCTCGAGTTTTTTTGCAGGAGTGTTATCGCATTTTGAAGCCAGGCGGCGTCTTAAGGATCGCTGTTCCTGATTTGGAAAATATTGTCAGAAATTATCTACAGTCTCTCGAGGCAGCTATCAGTGGGGCTCCTTTGGCTACTTATGACTACGATTGGATGATGCTCGAATTATATGATCAGTTTGTCCGCTCGGTTGGCGGCGGCAACATGGGCAAGTATTTAACTCAAACGACTGTTCAAAATGAAGATTTTGTTAAATCTAGAATTGGCAATTTTTACAATTTCATTAGGTCTAGTCACAATCCTGAGGCTGAACCAATTGGCCTAAGGGCAACTATCAAAAGACTTACGCCAGACTTTATCTGGAATATTTTTAAATATTGTAAGAAGAATTTTTTAAATATTTCTTTCGTCAGACGATACAATTTAGGTAAATTTAGAGAAAATGGAGAGAATCATCAGTGGATGTATGATCGTTTTTCTTTATCTAGACTTCTTTTAGAAATCGGTTTTACTAAAGTGACTGTTAGAACAGCCCAAACTAGTGAACTAGCTGATTGGGCATCCTATGAACTGGATACTGATGGTGAAGGCAACACCTACAAAAAAGATTCTTTGTTTATAGAGGCAATAAAATAGCAATTTAAAACTATGAACAATGTCTCTTTTGTTATTCCTACTTACAACTGTGCTTCGCTAATTGAGGAGACAATTTTTTCTATTCTTGACGGTAATCTAGAGTCGGGTGATGAGATCATTATTATTGATGATTGCTCAACTGATAATACCTGGCCACTGCTTCAAGACCTTGCTACAAAACACTCTGCTATTAAAATTTTTAAGCACGATTATAACAAAGGTACTGCTGCTGCTGGCAGAAATACAGCTATTGGCAAAGCTCGTCATGAAATAATTTTTGCCTTAGATGCAGATAACTTATTAGAGCCACGCAGCATCGCTAAGCTTAAATCTTATTTGATTGATAATCAGGCCGATGCTGTAGCCTTTGGTGAGCTGTGGTTTTTTAAAGAATCTAAAGAAAATCTACAAGATATCATTTTCTATCCTGCTCAAGTAGAACTAGCTGACTTCTTTGCCTTCGTTTCTAACCCCGGCTCCAGCGGTAATTATATGTTCACCAAGAGCAGTTGGGTGAGGGCTGGCTATTATTTTGAACCGAAGAATCATAATCAAACTCTAGACTCCTGGTCTTTTGCCTTGTGGCAAGTGGCTACTGGTTCTAAGATGCTTACCATGCCTAATAGTCATTACCTGCATAGGCAAACCCCAAATTCCCACTACCTAAGAGAAATGAAGCGGGGAAATGTTTCACTAGCAGCCTTAGCGGCAGTTTTGCCCTTCCTTGACCTGCTTAGTATCTCTGACCGTGAGTATATTACTAGTAAAAATCGCTTAAACTGGTATGATGATCTCTGGAAGAGACCGCTTAAGCTGGTCGATGGCAGCTATTCCAAAAAAGAAAATATAGGCTATAATAACTGCGGTCACAGACTAATTCACCCTCGGGAGGCAAGAAGTTGGTGGTTTAGACTAAGAAATAAAATAAACTTATGGCAACAGAAAAAATCTTAATTACTGGCGGTACTGGCTCTTGGGGCAATGAGCTTGTTAGTCAAATAATTGATAATCCTGATGTAGTCGAAATACGTATTTATAGTCGCGGTGAACATAAACAGGTAGAAATGAAGCGTCGTTTTCATGACAAGTTGGACAAGCTTAGATTTATCATTGGTGATGTGCGAGATCAGGATCATCTTAAGGTGGCTATGAAAGACATTGACAAAGTTTTTCATATGGCCGCTCTCAAGCATGTTCCAGTTTGTGAAGAGAATCCCTTTGAGGCTGTCCAAACTAATATTATCGGTACTAACAACGTTATTCAAGCTGCTTTGTCTAATGATGTTAAGCGGGTCATTTTTATTTCTACTGATAAGGCCGTTGATCCTTTGAATCTCTACGGCGCAACTAAGTCCTGCGCCGAAAAATTAATTATTAACGCCAATAACTTATCTGCTAAGACTGATTTTGTGTGTTTGCGAGCCGGTAATGTGCTGGGCACTAATGGCAGTGTCATCCCATTGTTTATCGAACAAATTAAAAAGACTAATTCCATTACTATTACTGATTCTGAAATGACTAGGTTCTTTTTAAGAATTGAAGATGCTGTCAGAATAGCCTTGAGAGCGGCAAGCGAAGCAGTAGGAGGTGAAATCATGGTGGTAAAAATGCCTGCTTGTAAAATTATTGACTTAGCTAAAGTTATAGTTGAGCATTACGGTAATGAGCAAACTAAAATTATCAACATTGGTGTCAGGCCTGGAGAAAAAATTCATGAAGTCTTAGTTAATCGTCACGAGTTTAATCGCGTTATTAAAGATGGTGAGTGGCTTGTTATTCTGCCAATGGTTAGCGTTGATAAAATTACTAGTCATTACGCTAATTACGCGCAACCTTCTGCTATTATTGATGAATACTCATCGGCCAGCGCTCAGCAATTAACTGTTATTGGCATCAAAAAAATGTTAGAACTTGGCGGCTTTATGACCGGCGACTTCCGCTCTGAACTGTCTGAGCTTGGTCCGGATGATTTGCTAAATTATTTCAAAAGGGAGAGGTGGATTAGATAGGCAAAGTTAATTTAAGTAACTGTGATGGACATAAATCAGCTAAAGTATTTAGTTAAAAAAACAATTGGTCGAGCTGACTTAGGTTTTCAGTTTGAAAAATTTGAAAGAGAGCTTCTGAACAAGAAGACTATTGATAATTTCCTTCCTTTACGAGACTGGGCCGCTAACTGCTATACTCAAAAGTCTGTGCTTGAGTCAGTTGCTAATTATTTAAATAGCCCTGATCCTATTATTAGGCAATGGCACGACTTATCAACTTCGATTAAGTCTAGTTTTAAAGATAGGCAGCTAGGCAATAACTTAAGGATATTAATACACATTCCTAATAAGGAAGTCTCGCCAGCCGGCTTTTCGCTCTTTACTAACTTACTAGAATCTTTAGATTATTTGGGTCTCGAGGCTAGGTCTTATACTGATTCTGATAATTTTTCCGAGCTAGTTAAAAAATTTGAACCCAATATTTTTTTGACCAGTGATAATGAAATTTTTTTGAATAAAGTTGATTGGCGCTTTTTTGCCAATTACAGAAAGTCTGTCAGGTGTGAGTTGGGTCTAACTGCCTCGCTAGAAGAGTATGGCAACACTGCTTTGGCCACTCGTCTAGATTGGGCCAAAGATCATGGAGTTGATTTTTACTATAGTTTCCGGTCTCCAGAATACATCAAGCAAAAGCAAGAATACCAAGAGTTTCTAAGTCGCGGTTATAAAATTCTAAATCTAGAATTTGGAGCTAATATCTTATTGTATTACCCAGTTCCTGGCATTGCTAAGGATTTGGATTATATTTTTCTTGGTTCAGGTAATTATTCTCGCTATCTAGAATATTTTTATGAAATATTACAAAAATATTCTGGATTTGTAGCTGGCGTTGGCTGGACTCATTTTGACTGGGTAGCTCGTGAGCATCAAAGGTACTTGTATTCGAGAGCTAAGCTAGGTTTAAATATCAGCGGCTTAGAACATACTAAATATCCTAGCGAATTGACAGAGAGAACCTATATTTTAGCAGCGCTAGGCGTACCACAATTAATTGATCACCCCAAACTTTTATTTGATAGGTTTAATCCAGACATGATTTTTGCTGCTGAGAATCCAGAAGAGTATACAGAGCTTTTTTCTTATATCTTAAACAATCCAGGAGAGGCTCAGGCCAGAGCTTTAAAAGCTCAAGAGAGAGTTTTATCTAAATACACTAATTTACATCGAGCTGATAGCTTTATCACCCAAATCTATGACAACTTTGTACGATAATAATTTTGAGCAAAAAATCAACAGTAAAATAAATGCTAAGATCGCTAGAGTGGGCGGTGCCGTGTTTGAAATATTAACTTACGATCGCGTTAGCAGTGTTAGTGATTTTAATTTGCTCGACGAAGCTTTTGGAACCTGGTCATTTTTTGCAGCTAAATCTGGTGTCAAAAAAATGTACCGTTATCTCAGGCGCCTCGCCAAGCAAGAGTTAATGTTTTGGCTCAAAGGTTGGGTGGTTGTTAGAGATAGAAAGAGTTTGGCTATCGATGGTCATGAATTAGCTAAGCAAGGGGACTTACTGACTAGCTTTGATGCTTGTGTTTCTTCTAATTTGTTAGAGCATTCAACTAATCCTATTAAAATGCTTTTGAATATGTCGGCTATTGTTAAGGAAGGTGGCTGGCATTATCATGTCTTGCCTTTTTATAAATATACCTATGATTCTTTTCGCTCTGTTACTCCTGTCGAGCATATGATTAATGATTTCGAAGTTAATCAAGGTAATGATGATCAAACTCATATAGCTGACTACGTCACCAATGCTTACAACAATAGTGAGTGGCTACGTAATCTTCACAAGGATAAAGAGATGAGCATTGCTTTTCCTTACTTGCACCAACATGTCTTTGATGAACATAATGTTAAGCAATTATTTGAATTAATTTTTACCGAAGTCTTTGTGGATGTTCATGTTGAAACTAAGTCTTTGATCGTTTTAGCTAAAAATACTTTGCAGCCAGCTTTTAAAAGTAAGTACGAAAAATATATTAATGAGTACGTCTATGAAAAATATTAGACACAAATTATCAGTTATCATGGCTTTACTTAAAAGTCCTGGATCTTCTTGTATTTTCCTGGCAGATTATTTTAAATTAAAGCGTGGTTCCGATCAGCGCTTCTCTCTACGGCTCGCAGACCTTTATCCTTGTCTCAAAGAGGCTACTGCTGAAACTGATTTTGATGCTCATTATGTTTATCATCCCGCTTGGGCAGCTAGAATTATTAGTCAGATTAAGCCAGTGAAGCACATCGACATTGCCTCTACTGTCTATTTCTCAAGTATGATTTCTGCTTTTGTGCCTACAGAATTTTATGATTATCGACCAGCTAGGTTAAACCTATCTAATCTCAAGTCTGCTTCTGCTAATCTGCTAAACCTGAGTTTTGCTGATAACAGTATTGAATCTTTGTCATGTATGCATACTATTGAGCATATCGGTCTCGGTCGCTATGGTGACGAATTGGATGGCTCAGGTGATCTTAAGGCCTTGGTTGAGTTACAGAGGGTGGTGGCAATCGGTGGCCATCTTTTAATGGTAGTTCCGGTCGGTAAATTTGCGCGTATACATTTCAATGCTCATCGTGTTTATACTTACCGACAATTCTTAGCTTATTTTCCTAATTTTGAGTTGCTAAATTTTGCCTTGGTCACAGACCGGTCTGATTATTTAGCCTCAGCCACTCAACTGGATGCAGATAATCAATTCTATGGCTGTGGCTGTTTTTGGCTCAAGAAAAAACTATGATCATTTCTAGATTACGTGGCGGACTAGGTAATCAAATTTTTCAATATGCTTTAGGCAGAACCTTAGCTGATAATTTTAATGATGAGTTATTTTTAGATATTTCCTATTTTAATAAAGCATCTGATGACACGCCTCGCAATTATTCTTTGAGTTTTTTTAATATTCGAGCTGAAATTGCTTCCTTGGCCATGACTCAGATAAAAAATCGTCCCTGGACACGCTTTTTAAATTTCGGCAATACTATTTGGCTTGCAGAAAAAAAGCTTAACCAGTATGACGATCGGCTTTTAAATCTATCTGCTGCCAATTATTATCTCGATGGTTATTGGCAAACTGAAAAATATTTTCTCAAAAATCGTCAAAAAATTATTAGCGATCTTTCTTTAGCTAAGTCTCTGTCGCAAGAGGCTAGTGACTTAGCTAAAAAAATCAGTTCCGTTAATGCTGTTGCCGTTCACATTCGACGTGGTGATTATCTGACTAAGCAAGCGCATTCAAACATATTTCATGTCCAGTCTCCAGAGTATTATTACAAAGCCATGACTATCTTAAAAAATAAATTAGCAAGTCCGGTTTTTTTTATCTTCTCTGACGATAGCGCTTGGTGTCAATCTAATCTCTCTTTTGATGCCCACTTAGTTTTTGTTGATAGTAATGCTCCGCATGATTTTGAACAACTAGTTCTTATGAGTCTTTGTTCCAATCATATTATTGCTAATTCTAGTTTTAGTTGGTGGGGAGCTTGGCTAGCTGTCAGTCCTGACAAAACAGTTATTGCTCCAAAAAATTGGTTCAAAGTGGCTGCTATGGCGAGTGAAGATATAATTCCCGATAATTGGCTAAAAATATGAATTCAGCCAAGAAGTTATCGGTCATCATGCCGGTCTATAACAATGAGAAGTATTTAGCTGCTGCGATAGATAGTATTCTTGCTCAGAGCTTTGTTGATTTTGAATTGATTATAGTTAATGATTGCTCTATTGATGCTAGTGCTTCAATTATTGCTAAGTATGCTCTTTGTGATCAGCGCATTGTCGTAATTAATAATGACCGTAACTTAGGCCTGGCTGGAGCGCGGAACGAAGCCTTAAAAGTTGCAGGTGGCGAGTATTTGGCTTTTCAGGATTCTGATGATATTAGTATGCCGAGTCGTTTTGCTAAGCAATGTGCCTTTTTGGATAGTCATTCTGATTATTTTCTAGTCGGATCGAGAGTTATTTCCTTTGGCGCTGCTCCTGACAAGGTAATTGGCAGACTAGGGTCAAATGACTATTTAAAGTCTCTGTTGTTTTTCCTAAATCCTTTTATCACTTCCTCGGTGATGCTTAGAAATTTTAATCTTCATAAAGATCCTGCTCATTATCTACTTTTTGATTTAAATTCTACTCCTTCTGAAGACTACAGTTTGTGGCTCAATTTATTTAGTTATGGCAAGTTTTACAATTTAGCAGAGCCTCTAGCTCTCTACCGTCTCCATGCCGAACAAACATCGCATAGTTTGGTCATGCAGCAAAAAATACGCTCAGCTATAATTGACACTCAGCGGCAGTTTTTTAAGACGCTGCAAATTTCCTGTTCGGAGGATGAGTTATTTGTCAACGCGACTATTGCTTCCAATGACTACAGTGGTCTTTCTGGGCAGCATCTACACATCATGTCCTCCTGGCTATCGCACCTCGATAAATTTGTCAAAAATAAAGATTTTGGATTTTTTAAAAGCGACCTTAAGATTTTCCAGAAGGTCATCGGTCATGTCTGGTATGTTTATCTAGTCTCAACTGGCTGCGAACAAGCTTTATTTAAAGCTTTGATTTCCAGTCATCATCTTTCATTTTGGGCTAAAATAAAGCTCTGTGTAAGATTTTATATTCGCTTTTTTAGAAATTTCTAGTTTGACCTAAAAATTTAACAATGATAACATTTATTGGTCATTTAAACAGCTACTTTTTATTTAAGTAATTATTCTATGGAAAATTATCAAAAATTAGAATTTAATGAAGTTCAGGGAGGTGTTATTTATCAGGATATTAAACGTTTTGGTGATGATCGAGGTGACTTCGTTAATATTGATTTTGCTGTTCAATTAAAACGTAGTTACTTAATTACTAATAATCAAAGCGGTGTTGTTCGAGCCTTTCATGGCCATCAGCAAGAGGCCAAATTATTTTACGTGCCTCAAGGGGCCTTTAAATTTATTATCATGGACATGGTAGGTGGACAGTGGAAAGAGTATGTTTTACAAGCCTCAGTGCCTAAAACTCTCTATATACCCAGCGGCTACTATAACGGCTTTGTTTCTTTGAGCAATGATGCCTTGCTGGTAGTCTATTCCAGTTCTACTATGGAGGAGTCTAGAAATGATGATATACGTCTGTCTTATGATTGTCTCGGTACTGAAGTTTGGAAAATAAATAATCGTTAATTGTATGAAGAAAATCATCATTATTGGAGGTCTTGGCTATATTGGTAGCGTCTTAAAGCTAGAGTGTGAAAAAGAGGGTCTGGAAGCAGTCATAATTGATAATAATTTATACGGTCTAGCTTCTAGCTCTGAGAAGTTTATTAATTGTGACATTTTAAGCAAAGAGGCTTTAGGTGCTATTTTAAAGAATTTACGGGCTGAATCAGACTGTATTATTAATTTGGCTGCTGTAGTTGGTGATCCGGCTTGCTTAGTTAATACTAAAGAAGCCTTAGAGATCAATTGTCTCGGCACTAGAAATGTGGTGGAGCTTGCTAATGAGTATAATTATAAAATTATCCACGCTAGCACTTGCTCTCTCTACGGTTCAGAAAAAAAGTCAGTTGAAGCACCTCTGCACGAAGATTCCTTTGTTTTTCCTATAGATTTTTATGGTCAGACTAAATATCAACAAGAAAGATTTGTCGTCAAGCTAGCTAGTAATTTTTGTATCTTTCGTTTAGGTACTGCCTATGGTCTATCACCTCGAATGCGTTATGACCTGGTAGTTAATCTTTTTAGCGCCAAGGTTGCTAATG
This sequence comes from uncultured Gammaproteobacteria bacterium, assembly GCA_964435085.1. GTDB lineage: Bacteria > Patescibacteriota > Patescibacteriia > Patescibacteriales > Patescibacteriaceae > UBA917. The sequence continues at coordinate 32,938 of CAYSXQ010000005.1, forward strand.
ACGAGCTACTTACTATCTATGGTGGTGAGCAATTCCGTCCCTTTACTCACATTTCTGACATCTCCAGAGCTTTCATCTTTGCCTATAAGAATAATTTAAGCGGTATCTATAACTTAGCTGGTGAAAATTTAAGCATCCGCAATATCGCCAATATCTTTAGGGATAAGTACGATGCCAAGTTGGAAGTCATGGACTTAATAGATGATCCTAGAAACTATAACGCTACCAGTGCTAAATTATTAAGTACAGGCTTCAGTTTTATCTGGAATTTAGACGCTGGGATAGTTGAAATGGTTAATTTTTCCAAAGGCGTGGATTATAGTCGAGATACCTATAATCAAAATAAATTAATGCAAAAGAGGCAGCTTGATGAATCCAAAATTCTAATTACCGGTGGCTCTGGTCGTCTTGGCAAGGCTTGCAAAAAGATTATCACTAAGGCTCAGTATCCTAGTAGTCAAGTTTTTGATTTAGGGGATGAAAAGTCTATCAATGATTATTTCCTTGGCAAGAAAATTAATACTGTTGTTCATTTTGCTGCGCTGACTGGTATTCCTGACTGTGAAAATAACAAGGCTAAGGCTTATGATGTCAATGTGCTGGGCATGAGGCGCTTACTAGAGGCTGCTAAAAATAACGGCGTCAAACATTTTATTTATTTGAATACTGCCTGTGTTTTCCCTGGCACTGATGATGAGCTAATGGAAGATGAGGATAGTATTCCTTATCCTAAGCACTACTACGGCCTCACTAAGTTACTGGCTGAGGAAATCGCCAAGACCTACAACAGTGCTGATTTCCAAGTCACCATAGTCAGAACCAACTTTACTAGTATGCCTTGGGAGTATCCTAAGGCCTTTACTGATCGTTTTGGTACTTATTTATTTGCGCAGGGAGTGGCTAAGGGCATCCGAGATGTGATTGTCGAAAAGCCTGCTCAGTCTATTATTCATATTTGCGGCGATCGAAAGATTTCTATGTATGACTATGCTAAGCTAGGTGGCAGCGAAGTTACTGCTATGACCCTCGCAGATTATCACGGACCTGCTTTGACTAAAAATATGTCCATTACTAGTAAATACTGGCGTTTATATAGACTTGAAGATAGTGATTTTAATGATAACTAATCAATAAAATGTGAGTAAAAACCCTGTTGATTATCATTTGAGTAAGCCTGTTTTGTTGTTAGCTTTTAATGATGTTAAGACGACCGGGCGAGTTCTAGCTTCTATTCGAGAGGCTAGACCTCTTAGGCTTTATTTCGCTACCGACGGCCCTCGTCTTGGTCGAGATGATGATATTGCTAAAATTAATCAGGTTAGAGCTCTGGAGTCAATGATCGATTGGCCTTGTCAATTGTTTACTTTACACCAAGCTGTTAACAAAGGCTGTCCTGAAGCTTTGCAGCTTGCTTTGGATTGGTTTTTTGCTAACGAAGAAAATGGCATTATTTTAGAACATGACATGTTGCCAGATTTAAGTTTTTATAGATTCTGTCAGCTGATGCTAGATAAGTATCAAGATGATGAAGAAATCATGCATATTGCTGGCAATAGTTTTCGTGATAAGCTCATTGGTGATGGCGATTATTATTTTTCCCGTATTCCGATAATTTGGGGCTGGGCAACTTGGCGGCGAGCTTGGAAAAAATATGATAAAACTATGAGCACTTGGCCGAATTTTAGTCACAGTCAAAATTATCAAAATATTTTACCTTGGTGGTGGTTGCGTCAAAAATTTACCTACGTCCTAGACAAAGTAGCTTGTGGCAGAACTAATTCCTGGGATTATCAATGGACTTATTCCTTATTAAAAAATAACGGCCTAGCTATCTGCCCTAATGCTAATCTGATCACTAACATTGGCTTTGGTCCGGACGCTTTAAATAGCACTAACCTTAATGATCCTTTGGCTAACGTCAAACTTGAGAACATCTCTTTTCCGCTCAAAGACCCTAGTCTCAAGCAACCTGATAAAACTGCTGACCATCAATTTATTACCAAGATTTATAAATTTAATCCGCTCAAAGTTATCCTTCGCAATTTAGGCATTGATTTACACAAGCTATTATTGTAATATGAATATTTTGATTACTGTCTATGATGACTGGCGGGCGAGTGGTGGCACCGCTGTTTCTACTGAGCTGATAGCTAAAAATTTAGCAGCTCTGGGGCATCGAGTATTCATAGCCTCGACTGGCGACTACCCGCAGATTAAAACTTTTGTTTTCTCTAAAATTAGAAGGCTGCCTATCTTTGCTTTGCGCGACTGGTATTTAAAAAAGTTTTTTTTACGGCTCATTAAACAGGAAAAGATCGACCTGATCTATGCTTCTGACTGCCGCTTTACAGCTGTGGCGGCCATATTAGCTGGAACCAAAGCTGGTATTAAGACAGTTGTTCACTACAGGGACTACTGGTTTAGATGTCTGCGTGGCGATATGTTGCATGGTCATAATACTTGCGATGGTCATGATTTAGATTTTTGTTATTCTTTGCAAGTCAAAAAAATATTACTTTGGGAGCTCTATAAATTAGTTTATTTTAAAAAAAGACAAATCATACTTAATTCTGCAGACTTGAATTTATCGGTTAGTGCTGCTATGCGTAAGAGGCTGCACCAAGCTGGTCTAAATAATCGAACTGAGATTATCTATGATCTGTTTGACCTTGAGCGGTCCAACAATGATCGCGTTAGTAGTGATCGGCTTAAAATAATCTTCGTCGGCAGGTTAGTTGATCACAGAGGTCTAAAAACCATGATGAGCATTGCCAAAGGTCTGAAGGACAGGGGGGTGCTGTTTAGCTTAGTTATAGTCGGTGAGGGTGAGCTTATGAATTATTGTAAAAACTTTATCAAAAACCATGAGCTTGTTAATGTTGGTCTAGTTGGTCTTTTAAGCCATGAGACAGTCTCGGATCAGTATCGGTCTGCTGATACCTTTCTGTTTCCGGCTAGATTAGAGGAGCCATTGGGTCGAGTCGTGGTAGAGGCTATGTCTGCTGGCTTACCGGTCATTGCCAGTAGAGTCGGCGGCATACTTGAGTTGGTAACCGATGGTGTGGAAGGTTTTTTGGTCGATAAGAATGATATTTCTGGGTTTATTGATAAATTATTATTATTGCAAGACAAATCTTTGCTGAGCAAAATGTCCACGGCCGCTATAAAAAAGGCTGATTCTTTTGATCAGCTGCTTGTGGCTAAGCGCCTCAATGATTTAATAACTGGCCTGTGAGTCAAATGAATTATTTTTATAGAAATCCAATGACTAAAGGTCTTTTTTACTGTCTTGATAAATTATTATTTTGGCAGCTTTCTAGAAAGCTGCCAACTGTTAAGAGGCTGTTATTGGTTAACTTGGGCGGCATCGGCGATGTTGTGTTGATGGAGCCAATGATTAGAAGGTTAGTATGTTTGTGGCCATTAGCCGAAATCGATATCTTGGTTGATAGTAGGACTCAAGAGCTTTTGCGTGGAAATAAGTATATCCATCGCATCGATATCTTTGCTTTGCCTTGGCTTTCGCATAGCCAGCCAGGCTGGCTCGCTAGTCTGGCTTCATTTTGCCGTCAAGTCAATCTATTAAAAAACCGTAATTATGACCTAGCTTTTGATTTGAAGGGTGATCCGGCTGTTATCCTCTTGCTCACTTTGGCTAAAATTAAATATCGCATCGGCTTTGCTAATGGGGGCTTGTCGGCGTTCTTGCATGAAGCTTATGATTTCTTCAGTTACCACCTGCCGCGCGCTAATTTAAATTATCTGCTACTTAGTAACTTTTTGCCCGAGTGGCAGCTAGAGCAGGCGAGTCCTATTATTAGTTTGACTGATGCTGAAAAACTTTGGGCTATTAAAGAAAAAACTAAGCTGTGTCAATCTAATAAGAAAACTATTACTATTCATCTAGGCGCAGGTCGTTCAGATAAAGTTTGGCCAAGTAGCTCCTGGCGCCAATTGCTCGCCGATTTATCAGTTTACAATCTACTGGTCATTGGTAGTGAATCTGATAATGATTTACTGACAGCGCTGGATAGCGATCAATTAATTAACTGCTTGGGCTATGAATTACGACAAACGGCAGCGCTGATTAGTCAGTCTGATCTATTTATTGGCGGTGATAGCGGTCCTGGCCATTTAGCCGCTGCTCTCGGCACGCCACTTATCTCAATTTTTTCAACTGTTAATGATTATATTGTGTGGTCGGCTAGTGGAGCTCATTTATTTACTTTTGGCTCTGACGAGCCTGTTGATTTTCGGCAGATTGCTAACGCAGCTTTACGTATTTTAGGAGCTAAGATATAATTAATTTATGGCTATTACTAGGTTTTTACTCAAAAAAATGCTCACTCCCAAAGCTTTGCTTAGCTGTGCTACTGTTGTAAGTCTCGCTCTTATTTTGGCTAGGCTACTGATCGGTGGTGGTTTGCCTGGTGGTGATTCTATTACTTACTACTCTTCTTTGCGAGCCATTGTGCTTGAGCATAGTTTAAATTTAGAGAATAGTTATAATTACTTTCATAATGATCATTCTAAATTTACTGGCTTATCTAAGTTTCCCTACCTCACGAAGCCTTATGAGCCTACTGGACGTTATTTGATGCACTATCCCATCGGTGTCGTCATATCTTGGACGCCTTTTTTCTTACTGGGTCAATTAGCCGCTCAAATTTACAGTTTTTGCTCCGGTGATTATTGGTCACTTACTGGCTTTTCCATGATTCAGTACTTTTTCACAGCAAGCTCTGCTGTCTTCTATGCCATGTTGGGTTTGTTTTTTATCTATCACTACCTAATTAGATATGAGCAAGTGGCTAAGAGCACTGCCCTACTAGCAGTTCTTTCTGTTGGTCTTGGTACTTCTTTGACTTACTATATTTACTTTATTCCTACTTATTCTCATGTTGTCTCATTTTTTTGGTCTAGCTCTTTGTTGATTTACTTTCTAAAATGCTACCGCAGTAAGCTCTGGACTAAGCGCTCTTTTTTACTGCTAGGCTTTCTAACGGCTATGACGGCTCTAACTAGATATCAAGATATTGGTATTTTGCTTGTGCCATTGACTATCTTGCTGTTTGATTGGCTTAGGGAGAAAAAAATGCCAATTGCCTTGTCTCCGCTTAATCTTAGTCTGGCTATCTTAACTTGTTTTACAGCCTTTATTCCTCAGTTATTAATCAATAAATATTTAGCTGGCTCATATTGGGAGAGTGGTTATGTCGGTGAAACTTTTGCCTACTTAACAAATCCTCAGCTTGGCTATGTTCTATTTAGTCCACTTAAAGGTTTGTTTATAATTACTCCCCTTATTTTATTTGCAATTATTGGCCTGTGCACTAGGTTAAAAAACAGTTTATATTTAGGACTCTTTATTTTTTTTCTGGCCGAGCTCTATTTGACATCTGCTTGGTACGCTTACCATCAAGGTGAGAGTTATGGTATTCGTATGCTGATTGTTTGTTCTATAGCTTTTATTTTTGGACTCATTCCTGTTTTGAATAAGCTTGCTGCTTCTAAAAAATATTGGCCATATATATTTAGCGTCATCTTTATTGCCATTAACTGGCTCTTAATGGTTCTTTACGCTTTACGTGTTTTTGGTTCTGATTATAGTGCTTACAATTAATTATACCTAGCCAATTATCTAATCTATGAAAAAAATCACTATCATCATACCTGTGTACAACGAAGTTAAGACCATCTTGCCTATTTTAGATTTGGTTCGAGCTGTTAATTTAGATTTAGAAAAAGAAATTATCGTTATTGATGATAAGTCAACTGACGGCACTAGAGAAATTTTAGCTAATCTTGCTTTTCCTGGCCTACGAGTAATTTTTCAGCCTGTCAATAAAGGCAAGGGTTCTGCTGTACGTGCTGGTTTTGCTGAGTCAACTGGTGATATTATTGTTATCCAAGACGCTGATTTAGAATACCGTCCCAATGATTATCCTAAGTTACTCGCACCTATCTTGGCCGGCCATGCTGACGTAGTCTATGGCTCAAGAGTTTTGGGTGGCGAAGCAAAGCGTGTAATATTCTTTTGGTATGCTTTAGGTAATAGATTTTTAACACTACTCTCCAATATGCTGACCAATCTCAATTTGACCGATATGGAGACTTGCTATAAAGTTATGACTAGGGAGGTGCTTGATAGTTTGCGTACTAAGCTTACAACTAATCGCTTTGGCATCGAGCCAGAACTTACTGCTCACTTTGCTCGTGGCGGCTGGCGTATCTATGAAGTTGGTATTAGTTACGATGGTCGTACCTACGCCGAGGGTAAAAAAATCAATTGGCGTGACGGTGTGGCAGCGCTTTGGTATATTATTAAATTCAATTTATTAAAATAACCTATGTTCGATCTCTTCTTGGCTTTCTCTTTTATCTTCGGCACCATGATCGGTAGTTTCCTTAACTGCCTAGTCTGGCGTCTCTACCGGGACGAAAGCCTCTGGACTAGATCGCATTGTCCTCGCTGCGACAAACAAATTGCTTGGTACGACAATATTCCTCTAGTAAGCTTCTTGTCTCTCGGCGCACGTTGCCGTCATTGCAAAGAGAAAATTAGTTTTGAATATCCACTGGCTGAACTCGCTCTCGGCTTCCTTTTTGCCTTTGTCTTTTGGTATAACTTTAATGGTCTATCTGACCTCTTTTTAATCAATGAGCTTACTAGTTTTAATCTCGGCACCTTGTTACTACTGCGTGACTGGATTATCGTTGCTTTCCTCTCCGCTATCTTCCTCATGGACTATAAATGGTATGTTGTAGCTGATGAAATAAGTATTCCGGGAATTATCATTATCTTTTTAATTAATCTTGGGATTGGTTTCGCTTGGCCAGATATAGCCTTAGGGTTCGTCTGGTGGAGACTACTGCTAGCTACTCTGGTCGGCGGCGCATTTTTCTCCTTGCAATACTTCCTTTCTGGCGGTCGCTGGGTCGGAGCCGGGGATATTCGTATCGGCGCTCTGATGGGTGCCGCTCTCGGTTGGCCGGGCATTCTTGTTGGTCTAGCTTTGTCTTATGGGATTGGAGCCGTCGCTTCTATTTATTTGATCGTCGTTAAGAAGAAACAAAAATTTGATTTTCGTCATCTCTGGCAAGAGTCCGAACCGACCGAGGAGGCAATTATTCCTTTTGGGCCATTTCTGGCTATTGGTTGTATTATCGCTCTTTTTTACAGTGAAGTAATTATTAATTGGTATCAAAACCTAATGTTTTAAATAAAAATCTATGGAAGAGCTTTGCCAAAAAACAGAGACTAAGACTAAATATATCTTTGTCGTCGGTGGCGTCATGTCTGGCGTCGGCAAAGGTATCTCTGCCGCTTCTATCGGCCGCATCATGATTAGCAAAGGCTTCAAGGTTAGCGCTATCAAGATCGATCCTTACATTAACGTCGATGCTGGTACTATGAATCCAGTTGAGCACGGCGAAGTCTTCGTCACTGATGACGGCGACGAAACTGATCAAGACATCGGCAACTACGAAAGGTTCCTCGGTCAAAACATCTACCGCGAAAGCTACATGACTACTGGTCGCGTCTATCAGTCCGTCATCCAGAAAGAACGCAACCTCGAGTACAAAGGTCAATGCGTGCAAGTCATTCCTCACATTCCTAATGAAGTCCGTGAGCGTATTGCCAAGGCTGTCGAAAAGACCGGTGCTGAAATTATGATCATCGAAATCGGTGGCACTGTCGGCGAGTATGAAAACTTACTATTCCTCGAAGCTGCTCGCTACATGCATCTTGACCATCCTGACAATGTTCTCTTTGTCATGGTCACTTATTTGCCTATCCCTTCGAAGCTCGGTGAAATGAAAACTAAACCGACTCAACACGCCGTCCGCGCTCTTAATAGCGCCGGCATCCAGCCTGATTTCATCATTGCTCGCGCCGAGGTGCCTCTTGATGAACCTCGTCGCAAGAAGATTGCTGTTCACTGCAATGTCACCAGTGCCGATGTCATTAACGCTCCTGACATTGAAACTATCTACGATGTCCCGCTTAACTTCGAAAAAGACGGTCTCGGTGATCGCATTCTCCATAAGTTCAATCTCGAACCACGAGCCACTAATCTTGATGACTGGCGCGCCATGGTTGAGCGCGTCAAAGACGGTGAAAAGACCGTCAAAGTTGGTATTGTCGGTAAGTACTTTGCTTCCGGTGACTTCTCACTGTCGGACTCTTACATTAGCGTCATCGAGGCTATCAAGCACGCCGCTGCCGCTAATCACTGCCGCGTGCAACTAACTTGGCTTTCTGCTGAAGAGCTAGAAACTAAAGGTGTCGAACATCTCAAGGCCTTTGATGGTCTAATTATTCCACAGGGCTGGGGGAGTCGTGGCAGTGAAGGCAAGATCAAAGCCATTGAATATTGCCGCGTTAACAAAGTCCCATACTTCGGTCTCTGCTATGGTATGCAAATGGCTGTCATCGAGTACGCTCGTCATGTCCTAGGTCTATCTGATGCTCATAGTGCCGAAGCCGAACCAAGTACTTACAATCCTGTCATCCACATCATGCCTGAGCAAGCCGAGCTCCTTGCTAAGAAGCAATACGGTGGCACCATTCGCCTCGGCGCTTGGCCTTGTGAGCTTAAAGCTGGCACACATCTGGCTAAGGCTTACGCTAATAAATTCGGCACGGAGACAATTATCTCCGAGCGTCATCGTCATCGCTATGAATTTAATAATGCCTATCGCAAACAGCTTGAAGAAGCTGGTCTAGTTGTTAGTGGTACTAGTCCTGACGACAAGATAGTTGAAGCTATCGAAATAGCTGATCATCCTTTCTTCATCGGTACGCAGTTTCATCCTGAATATATTTCCAAGCCCTTAGATCCGCATCCGCTCTTTGTGGAGTTTGTGAAAATTTGTTTGAGTTTAGTGAAATAAATAATAAAAACAGCTCGTGATTTGCGAGCTGTTTTTTAATGTCAAATATCTAAATACTTCTACTCTGTCATGCTGGAGCGTAACGTAGTGAAGCGATAGCATCCCGTTGCGATTTGGATAAAGGTTGCTTTTTGGCACGGGATTCTATCGTTGTGCTACGCTTCACTCCAGAATGACAGAATTCTTTATGCTAGTTCGCTTTCATCAACCACTCATTCTCTGTCTCTACAATGCTTCGATCCAAATCACTCAAAATCATCATCTTCTCCGCATTATAATTCGTCGGGTTATTAGAAAAATACTCCACAATCTCCTCACGCTGTTTTCTAAGTTTCGCAAGTTTCTTCTCAATACTAGCCAGCTCCTTAGCGGCCAATTTTTTATCCAGATAAAGCTGCTGCTTGCTATTATCAGAAACTTTTTCCGCCACCTCATTATTTTGATTATTAATTTTATTCTCAAGCTCCTCAATGTAGTCTTCGTAATCCTGAAATCTCCGTCTCGCTTCACCGTTTTCAATCTGCACCAGGCCTGTGGCAATCAAATTAGCAAAGGTTCGATCGTGACTAGTGAAGATTATCGCACCAGTAAATTTAGCCAAAGCTTGACCTAGCGCTTCGACGGTTTCAAAGTCCAAATGACTAGTCGGTTCGTCCATGATCAAGATATCCGGCTTGGATAATAAAATCCCGGCTAGTTGCAGTCGTGACTTCTCGCCACCGGAGAGCACTGAGACCGGTTTCTTCTGCGCTTCTTCATCAAAGAGAAAGTCACCGGCCATCTTCAGTACTGCTTCGGTCTTAATCTCTGGCGCCGCAAGTCTTCGCAAATAAACGCCTACTTGCTCGTTGCGATCTAATATTTCTAAGCTATCTTGCGCATGATAGGCGAGTGTCGCCGCGCTATACCAATGAAAGGATCCGCCCAAGCTATCCAAGTGACCAGCTAAAGTTTTCAGCAAGGTCGTCTTACCTTGACCATTTTGACCAAGCACCAAGAGGCGCTCACCAAAAGTCATTTCAAAATTAATATTAGGCACTAAAACTTTGTCATCATAACCAATGCTTAAGTTCTTGACCCGCAAAGCTAGGTTCTTGCGCTTTGGTACTGGCGGCAAGACAATACGGGTAATGCCAGCTTCATGTTCAATAGTAATGCGCTTCGCCTCCAGCTTATCAATCTTCCGAATCATCGCTTGCGCTTGCTTGGCTTTCGATGCACTAGCGCGAAAGCGATCCACGAAACTCTGCAAATGTTCTTGCTGACGGGCGAGACCCTGATTTTGCTTGATCAGCGTCGATTGCTTCTGTTCTTTAAAGGCTAGATATTCTTCCAGTGGTCCTGGATAATGATAATAGCCACCCTCATAAATTTCCAAAGTCTCCTCGCAAGTCTTTTTAATAAATTCGCGATCATGGGAAATAATCACAAAGCTGCCTTTATAAGTTTTTAAATAATTCTCGAGTAAGAGTAAAGTGTTTAAGTCAAGATAGTTAGTCGGCTCATCGAGCAAAAATAAATTAGGCTGCGTCAGTAACATGGCCACGATCTTCAGACGCATGCGCCAACCACCAGACAGTTGGCGAGCCTCTAAAGCTAATTTCTCCTCACCAATCTCAAAACGTGCCGCCAATTTCTTCGCCGTCCAGACAGCTTGTCCGCTCATACGCATGAGATAGTCTAGACTGTTCTCGCCCTCCAGCCAGTCATTCTCCTGATTAATCTTCCCCAGCTTCGTCTCGGTACTAATAATCACCGAGCCACTATCGCTCTGCTCCTCGCCAGTGATAATCCGAAACAAAGTTGATTTGCCTGCGCCATTACGCCCAATCACGCCGATCTTTTGCTTCTCGTGAATACTAAAATTAAAGTCAGTAAAAATTTCCTGCCGTCCGTAACTTTTAGATAAATTGTTGGTCTGTAATAGAATGCTCATAATTTGCTATGATAACAAAGAAATTTGAAAAAAAATAGCCCTACTCTCACGATGGAAAGTAGGGCCTTAGTTCGTAGTCACTACGAGCTGCTACCGCCTTGTATACTGGGGAAGCATCGAAAGCAAAGGCATATTTTTGCTTGCCTAGATCTTTGGTCTCGCTTGATAGAAGCTCTAGAGCGGTACGATTTTGCTTGCGCAGGTCTTGATACTGATATAGTCCAAGTAGTTCTGGTGTGAAGCGAGAGTGTCTGATAATGGGCTTGTTCATCATGATTATTTTATCAGCCTCCAAATCAGCTAATTCTGCCTTGCCGACCTGTTCACAAAGTAAGCAGTATTGTTCAAGGCTAATAGTCCCGAAGCTTAATCTTTTGGATATCTTTTCTAGGGTACTAAGTAGAGCTATCTTGAGATCTGCCTCGGTGTTTTTGATGATAGCTATCTGATAACGTAGACCGTTAGTTGCAATAAATCTATCTGACAGTAATTCTTCCTGTATTTGCTCAGGAATTATCATCTTTCTCTTTCTAAAGCGTCTTAGCCACTGTTTGCCTGATCTGCCACTTGTTGCGTCTAGTCTTAGGTAAGAGATGAGTTCATTTAGCCTAGTTGGCTCTGTTTCTCTTGAGCTATTCATCACTGACTCCTTTGATATGTTAAAGATACTATTTATTATGCTGTCAACAATGCTATGTTTATCAAAAAATGTCAAATAAAAAACCGATCTTATTGTAAGATCGGCTCCTAGTTAATTACTGCAGGATACCGCTAATAGCAAGATCGCAACAGTGGTCATTATTGCCAAGGCACCAGTTAGTTTCGCCAGCTGTCGCTCACTCATGCCAGTACTCCTTTTTTGCTTTCATTCATTTCCCGGTCATTTGTTCTTAAATTTAATAAGGCTTCATTGCTTATCACGGCTACATCATTAATGCCAAAGTTATCTCCTAGCCATTTTTTAGCACTTTTCCATTCGCCAGCCTCATAAAAGAAGTAAGGCACTTGTTGGCCGAGCGGTAGAAGTGGGCCCAAGCCTTTCCAAGCAAATAGGTTTAAGCCTTGCCAAGATTCTGGAACTTCATTCGCTTTGGCTAAAATTAGCCCTAAATACTCCTTATTTACTAACAATTTTTGATTTGGTAGTTCTTGGAAGAGGTCGTAGCCACTTATAAGCTTATTATTCTTTTGCTCTTTGTGGCGGTAGAAATCAATCCTATTAATCATTTGTGAGCGTACTGAGATAGTCTCGCCAGCACCCTGGAATTGCTTAATAGACATAGTGTCTCCTTTATATAGTTATCAAAAAACAATTAATCTAAGTCATATTTATAATACTTTTAGATTAACTTGTCAATATTGGCTAGTAACCTTGACATTTCCAAAAATTTATGTTTATATTAGCCCATAAAGTTTAG
>CAYSXQ010000005.1:45289-46835 GCA_964435085.1 uncultured Gammaproteobacteria bacterium
GATAATTAATAATTGAAAATTGACTAACTATGCCAAGTTCCAAATTTAGTGAAATGAATCTCTCGGCCGCCATTGTGAAGGCGGTTGCTGACATGGGCTTTGAAGAAGCTTCTCAGATTCAGGCCGCTGCCATTCCGGAGGTGATTGCCGGTAAAGACGTGATTGCTCAAGCTCAGACTGGTACCGGTAAGACTGCTGCTTTTGCTATTCCAATCATCGAAAAGATCAATAAGCGTAAGAAAGAATTACAGGCCGTCGTGCTTTGTCCAACTCGTGAATTAGTCGTCCAGGTTTCTGAAGAATTCCGTAAGCTTTTGAAGTATCAAGAGGGGATTAACGTTACTCCTGTCTATGGTGGCCAAGAAATCAGTCGTCAGCTCCAAGCTCTCTATCATCAGCCAGCTATTATCGTTGGCACCCCGGGTCGCTTCATGGATCACTTGCGTCGCGGTTCTATTAGGATGAATACCGTGCAGATCGTCGTCCTTGATGAAGCTGATGAAATGCTCGACATGGGTTTCCGTGAAGACATTGAATTCATTCTCAAAGATTCTCCAGAAGAACGTCAGACTGTCATGTTCTCAGCCACTGTTCCAGTTGAAATCAAGACCTTGATGAAGAAGTATCAGAAGGATGCTGTTCTCATCGACGTTAGTAGTAATAAAATCAGCGCTCCGAAAATCGAACAAGAATACTTCGAAGTTGCCGAACATGCTAAACCTGAGGCTATTGCTCGTATTATTGATATTAACTCTATCAAGCTAGCTGTTGTTTTCTGTAACACTCGCTCTCGCGTCGACAATGTTGTCAGTAACTTACAGGGTCGTGGTTATCTAGCCGCTGGTCTTCATGGTGACATGAGCCAGAAGCAACGCGACAAAGTCATGGGTGATTTCCGCTCTGGTCGTGCTGAGATCTTGGTCGCTACTGACGTGGCTGGCCGTGGCATTGACGTTAGTAATATTGACGCCGTCTTCAACTACGACTTCCCTCGTGACGACGAAGATTATGTCCACCGTATCGGTCGTACCGGTCGTGCTGGTAAATCTGGTCGTGCTTTCTCCTTTATCGTCGGCAAAGAAGCCTATCACTTGAAACGCATTGAACGCACTAACAACATGATTATCAAGCGTGGCACCGTGCCAACTCTCGAAGATTTCGACAAGATGCTTGCTAAGTCTCAGCTTGAAGATATTACTAACGAGTTAGCTGCTGGCAACTTACAAAAGTATGTCGCTCTAGCTGAAAGTATTATGGGTGAAACCTATACTGCTATCGATGTCGCTGGCGCCTTACTCAAGATGGCCTTTGACTCCAAGAAGAAAGGCTTTGATGACAAAATCAGTATGGACGCTCCTCGTTATGAAGATCGCCCAAGTCGTCCTTCTCGCTTCGGCGGCGGTCGCTCTGGTGGCGGTCGTTCCTTCTCTGGTAACAGAGGTGGTGGCTCTCGTGGCAACTTCCGTTCTTCTGGCCCTAGCCGTTTTGGTGCTGATCGACATAGCTCTGGTGGCAGTGATCGTAGTTTCGATGGACCTAAGAAATC
>CAYSXQ010000005.1:46935-52894 GCA_964435085.1 uncultured Gammaproteobacteria bacterium
TCTTTCGGTGGTGCTAAGAAATTTGACGGCCCACGCAAGAGCTCTGGCTCTACTAGCCGCTTCACTGATGCTGGTAGCAAATTCGGTGGCGACAAGTATAAGCCAAAAGGGGATAAGAAACGGAACTATTAATCTTAAATCAGATTTTAAAAAACGCATCATGAAAGTGATGCGTTTTTTTTGTGTCTTAAGGCTTTTTAAATTAGCCATCTCTCCATTTCTCCACCCACTTTCCCATGCCATCTTGATTGAGCTTATTCAGAAGCTTCGGTGTGCTGAGAAAGAATTTGATTGCAGCTCCTAGGCTAATCTGATAGCGATTGTTGATAACTTTGAATTTTAATTGATTACTTTCAATTGCTCGCCTGACTGTTTTCGTCGATAATCCGCCTAGCTTAGCTACTTCTGAGACTGATAGCCAAATCATTTTTTCTGCCTCTTGGCTTTTGTTTTTAGCCAACATTAAATCAAGGTCGCTGCTCGCCCCTATCAGATCTGCTCTATTAATAAATTCTTCGGCTGGATAAGGCATACTTTTTATCCACGCTAAATTAAGACAGCGGTGGCTGTCTTTTGCTGTATTTTAGGTGATTATGGGGAAAAAGCAAGGGAAAGGGGCGGATTTACTTGATTTTAGGTATTTTATTATTTGGCTAATATTAAGTAATAATTTCAAATTTAAAATTTAAAATCTCAAAACAATGTCAAATTTCACAAATACCAATTTCCAAACCTTCAAAATTGAAACATTTAGTCATTAAAAATTGTTTTTAAATTTTAAATTTTAAATTTTAAATTAAAAAAGACGCTATTATCGAATTATTTATCTAATATTAGCGTATCATTAGCAAGACGAAACATTGACTATTATAGCGTTATTTGTTATATTAAAAGCTATTATAAGCGCTTTAAGCGTTAATTTTTACTTACCACAGACTGACCACAGAAAGTACTGTAACATTTTACTAAGTCATACGTATTAATAGATGCAACAGATTAAAGAAAAAAAGGGGTCTTTTTTTGAAGATGATAATAGTTTGTTTTTGCGTTTAAAGAAATACAAAGACAAACAAGCCTTTTTATTGGCTTATGATGAGTATGCTGAGGCTATTTATCGTTTTATCTTCTTTAAGATCGGTCAAGAAGAAGACGCTCGAGATATTACTTCAGCAGTTTTCCTTAAGTGCTGGAGCTATGTTCAAGAAGGCAAGCTTAATGATGACAATGAATATAAGAGCTTGCGCAGTTTTCTCTACAAAATAGCTCGTAATCAAGTTATCGACTATTATCGCAGCGCTAAGCATCATGCTAGTCTTGACGACGCCGAACACTTAATTGACGAACAACAAGACCTTAGCGCTATTGATCAGACTCTCAGCCTCGAACTAGTCCGTGACAAGCTGCTTTACCTCAAAGACGAATACCGCAGTGTCCTGATTATGCGCTACATCAACGACCTGTCTATCAGCGAAATCAGCGATATTACGGGTAAAGACAAAGGCAATGTTCGTGTAACTATTCTCCGTGCCATCAAAGCTTTAAAAAATTTAGTTAAACCTCACCATGAAGGATAAAGAATTACTAGCTCAATTGAATAAACTCGGCCGCCTGCGACCTGATTCTGCTTGGTTACAGTCTAACCGTGATATTTTAGCTAGCCAATTGTATAGTGGCAGTGCTACTGAACCTGCTCTCAGTTGGTTTGTTAAGTTCAACTTAGCCACTCGTCGTGTCTTGCAGCCTCAGTATGTCGCTCTGATGATTGTGCTCTTTTTCGCTTCCAGTGGCCTCATCGGCTACAAGATCAGTGAAGCTAGTGGCCCTGGTGACTCCCTCTATATCGCCAAGCGCATCAGTGAACGTGGTCGCCTAATGCTTGCCTTCTCTGATTCTAGTAAGACCAAGCTTAATGTCGAATTCGCTAATAAGCGCCTCCAGGAAATGAAAGAACTTCTAGCCAGACAGTCTGATTCTAATGAACCTGCCGAAATCGCTAACCTCAAGGCTAGTGCCAAAGCTGAAATCCAAGTCGCAAAAGACCGTTTGGCCAAATCCAAATCTCCTGGTGGCTCAGAGACTACTCCTAAGTCTGGTGCCAAAGCTCCTATCAAAAATACTGACAATCAAGAATTCATCGCTGCTGAAGCCACGAAGGATAGTGCGAGAGTTGACATTAGCTTGCCTGATTTGCCAGAGATAGTAAGTAGCACTCCTCCTCGTAGCGCTGCCATCATTATCGAAGAGGCTGAGAAGTTGCTAGAGACGGATGACCTACAGGCAGCAACCGAGAAACTAGATGAGCTGAATGATTTGATTAAATAATAGACGAATTTCATGGCTAATAGTTACGAAGAAAGATTTGTTTTTTCTGAGAGCAGTGTCAGTCAACTGATTTACGACGAGCACTTGATCCGTTACCGTCTCGCAGCGAGTCTAGCCAGCGGCAAAAGAGTTCTTGATGTCGCTTGCGGTTCTGGTTATGGCTCTAAGCTCCTAGCTGAAGCTGGTGCTAGTCTAGTTAAGTCGGTAGATATTGACCAAGCGGTACTAGAAGAGGCGAGAGTTAATTACTCTGACGACAAGATTGAATTTATTGCTGATAGTGCTGAAGCTCTAGAGAGGATTACTGACAGTAGCATTGATCTAGTTGTCAGTTTCGAAACCATCGAGCACCTACCTGATTACCACAGCTATTTAAAAAACCTCCAGCGCGTCCTTGCTCCAGGTGGCCTAGCTCTAATCTCCACTCCCAACAAAGCAGTCTTTGCTCAAAAGAATCCCTTCCATATCAAAGAATTCACGCGCGCTGAACTGACAGACAGTTTGGCAAGATACTTTACACAAGTAAGAATTCTCGATCAGGTGAACGGTTTAGGTAGTATGATCAAGGGCGATAACGAGACCCTAGCCAATCTATCTAGCGCAGGTGTTGCCCAATACTTTATCGCTATCTGTTCTAATGACGCTTTGCCAACTAACATCATCGGGCAAGCCAGCATCAATCAAGCTGCCTTGCACAGATGGCAGAATAATCCAGGTTGGAAAATGGTGAATGTGGTTTATAAAGCATTGGTTGCGGTTAGATTGATTAGGAGATAAAAATACAAAGTTCCAAATCCCAAGTTCCAATTTCCAAATAAATCTCAAGCTCCAAATTACAAAAAATCACATTTTTGAAATTTGAGATTTGGAAATTATTTGGAAATTGGAACTTGGAGCTTGGAAATTAAAAATCTTAGTCCCGACTTGACTCTTTCTCTACCACCTCAGCAGGTAGGGCGCGAACCAAGTCTGTGCTATCACAGACTCAAAACTGACTGCAAAAGGTCGAGCCAGTACTAGACTGGTGTCAGCTTTGCCAAAAAATCTTAACGCTTATGAGTTATTTATAGATCAATTAAGTTATTTTCTCCGCAGCGATTAGTCCTAAGCCGACAAATGCGGAGCTAAACGTAGCTCGTTTATCCGCCGGCTGAAGTGGTCGGAAGCGGGGAGATGGGAATTCCTATTGATTTATCTGTAATCTCTGAGCCAAATTAATAAATTACTTTATGAACAGATTAAGAAAGTTCTTGACCTCTTCTGTTTTGATGGCCACCGTGTTAACCATGGTCGGTGCTACTAGCAATGTTGCTAGCGCTGCCATGGATGGTGACCTGATCAAAATGAATGGTCTATCTTCTGTCTACTACCTAAAGGGTGGTAAGAGATTTGTGTTCCCAAACCAGTCTACTTACGCTTCTTGGTATTCTGACAACAATGGCGGTCCAGATTGGTCCGGCATCAAGACTGTCCCACAGAACGAATTGGAAAGCTACCCTCTAGGTGGCAACGTTACCGTTCGTCCTGGTACTAAGTTGATCAAGATCACTACCAACCCAACCGTGTACGCTGTTGAACCAAACGGCACCCTACGTTCTATCGTTAGCGAAGCTAACGCCATCGAACTTTGGGGCGCTAATTGGGCTAAGAATGTCATCGACGTCGCTGACTCCTTCTTTACCAACTACACTCAGGGTACTCCTTTGACTGCTGGTGTTTACCCAGCTGGCACTGTTGTTAACCCAACCAATTCATCCGACCTATACTACTGGGACGGTGCTAACTACCGCAAGTTCAGCAACGAATCTGCTTTCTTGGCTAACGGTTTTAACTTCACTCACGTTGTTACTACCTCCAAGTCTGTTGTTGCTAACGGTTCACCAATCGCTTCCGCTGAAGCTGCTTTGATGAACACCGCTGGTGGTGCTACTACCGGTACTGTTACTCCAGGTGGTTCTGGTCTAACTGTCGCTTTGGCTAGCAACACTCCTGTTGCTGCTAACGTGCCTTTGGGCGCTGTCCAGGTTCCATTTACCTCTTTCAATGTCACTGCTGCCAATGACGGTGCTGTGCTTGTTCGTAGCGTAACTGTTACCCGTGGCGGTTTGGGTGCTTCTGCTAACTTTGACGGTGTTTACCTCTACGACGGTATGACCCGTTTGACTACTGCTCGCACTGTCAACTCTACCTCTAACCAGGCTACTTTCACTGGCTTGAACTACACTGTTCCTGCCGGTCAGACCCGTACTTTGACTGTGAAGGCTGACATGGATACTACCACTGTCAACAACAACTACTTCGCTATCAATGCTGCCTCTGACATTGACGCTTCTGGCGCCGCTGTCTCTGGTACCTTCCCAATGATGGGTAACACCATGGTTGGTGTGGCTCAGTCTGTGGGTACTATCACTATCGAAAAGAGTGGTTCTAACCCATTGACCTCCCCTAAGGCTGGTGAAACCGGTGCTAAGGTTGCTGAATTCAAGCTCACTATGGGCACTGAAGACGGTGCTTTCAGCGCTTTGACTCTTTATCAGGTTGGTAACATTGCCAATGATAAATTGACTAACTTCACTTTGAAGCAGGCTGGTGTGACTTTGGCTTCTGCCACTGGCATGACTGGTTCCAACGTTGTCTTTAACCTAGCTACTCCTTTCTCTCTAGAAAAGAATAACTCTAAGGTTTTCGAAGTTTACGCTGATGTGAACAGCACTGCTCGCAGCGCTGACACTATCCGTTTCTACTTGGACAACAACGCTGATTTGTATGCCAAGGGTAAGACTTACGGTTACGGCCTAGCTGTTGACCGTGACAATACCAACGGTTACGACAACGTCACTGCTGACGGTACTGACGCTTCTTGGTCAACCATCGAAGCTGGTCAGATCACTATCAGTCAGAAGGGTCCTGCTGTTACTGACTACGCTGTCCAACAGCAAGACGTTGAACTTTTGCGCTTTGACATGGCTTCCCAGATCAATGCCGAAGTTCGCTCTACTGGCATCACTTTGACTGCCGGTGGTACTGACGCTGACGAAGACACTACTGATACCGGTGGTTTGGTTACCAACGGTACTAGTGTCAACTATACTGACATTAAGATCGTTGACGTTGCTACCGGTGCTATCGTGGCTGGTCCTCAGGACTTGTCCGGTTTGGCTGCTGGTAATGACGACGCTCAGACTTTGACCTACACCGACATCTGGAACTTAGAAGCTGGCAAGACTCGCACCCTCAAGGTGACTGCAGACGTTGCTAACTTCACTCCTGATTCCGCTGAAACTATCAAGGCTACTTTGTCTGCCTTCGGTAGTTCTGCTATCAAGAACCTAGACACCAACTTGTTTGTTACTGAT
Source organism: uncultured Gammaproteobacteria bacterium (assembly GCA_964435085.1). Classification (GTDB taxonomy): domain Bacteria; phylum Patescibacteriota; class Patescibacteriia; order Patescibacteriales; family Patescibacteriaceae; genus UBA917. The sequence continues at coordinate 52,614 of CAYSXQ010000005.1, forward strand.
GTTGTGCCTTCTGGTACTATCATTGGTGCTAACCACAATGTTAAGGCTGGTTCTTTGACTTCTACCCTAGCTGCTACCCCATCCCTACAGACCTACATCAACGGTACCTCTGGTGTCGCTATGCTTGGTTTGAACTTGGCTGCTGGTACTGGTAAGGACACTAAGATCACTTCTGTCATGGTTACTGTGACTGGTGCTGATTCTTGTTCTACTGAAGCTAACTGTATTAGCAGTGCTATGCTCTATGATGGTGACACTTTGCTCTCCACCAAGAACATCTC
>CAYSXQ010000006.1:0-33402 GCA_964435085.1 uncultured Gammaproteobacteria bacterium
TCAAAGAGCTCTCCGAAAAATACAAAGACGAAAAGTGTCCCAACTGCGGCGAGCCAATGATCGTCAAGAACGGCCGCTTCGGATTATTCATGGCTTGCACCAGCTATCCGAAATGTAAGACGATTAAAAACTTGAAAGAGAATCAAAATAACACCGGCATAACTTGTCCGAAATGCGAGAAAGGCAGCATCGTCGCCAAAAAAGGCAAGCGTGGTCAATTCTATGCTTGTGATAATTATCCGGACTGTAAGAATGCTTACTGGTCCAAGCCGACTGGTGAGAAGTGTCCAGAGTGTCAGTCCTTGCTGCTGATGGCGAAGGATGATGGGGTGAAGTGTAGTAATAAGGAGTGTGATTTTGAGAAATAGGGACGAATTTTAAATTTAAAATTTTAAATTTCAAAATAATTTCAAATTCTCCAATATCTCAATTTAAAAACGCCAAACAACAAACCTTTGTCATTCCCGACCGCGATCGGGAATCCCGGGTTAGTCAGTAGAAATAATAATAAACCATTCAAGACCAAAGAAAAAAGCCAAACGTTTATTAACGTTTGGCTTTTAGTTTTATCTTTTTTAGCTAGGTATTTTATTTATACCTTGTAGGCTTTTAGATTGGTTACGTTTACAAGCTGTTCGCGATAACCCTCGTCGCCAATTTCATAGCCTGGAGCTGGAACCAAGTAAACAGTATTACCTTTTGGCACGTACTCTATGCTGACCCTTACAGAGCCTTCACTTCCCCACCAACGATCCTCAGTTTCCAATAACACTGAAATTAAGTCCTGGTCATTTGGAGCTAGATCTTCTGCTGTATTCAATTGCACTCCTTTGAGTTTAGCAACTTTTGCTAAAACTTTTTGACTAACAAGTCTTCTGTTCACTATTACCGCTGGCATATCTTCTGTCGGCACAGCTGTTTCAAATTTTTTTATCGGCATGACTACACCCTCTAAATTGTTAAAGAAAAATATTTTTCACTATCAGTTCACAAACTATTTATGATCTGAATGATGAGGGCGAGCTTTTTATTGCTCGCCCAAATTATTGAAAAGTCTTTTGTTTTGTTTCTGACCGCTAATCAGAGTCTTGTTTGTCTTTTCTTGATCTATACCACTGCCTTATTATGGGAATAATGATAAACCATACGCCAAGCACAGCAAGAGAGCCAGCAAAAAGTGTTGAAAACTCTTGTAAACCACGAGCATCTTCAACACTCACACTACACCCAAAAATCAAACTGACTAATAATAATGAAATACAAAAATTAGCAGCTTTCATAAAACGTCCTTTCCGATTGTTAAAGAAAAAATTAAATACTATCTTGTATGTTCAAAGTCTTGTCTGTATTGTCAATCAAGAGAGCTACGAAGTAGAGTATAACTAGACCTATTGCTATAATACTGGCACTTAGTAAGTAGAAATGAGATATGCCAACTAAAACCCCAAATGTAATTATGCACAATGCCAAAGCTAGTGATGGGAAGACATTGAAGATGACATTGATATCATTTAACTTACACAGAGACATTAATAAGCTTTTCATAAAAACTCCTATAAAAATTGTTAAAAAACAAATGTAACTGACAAATATACATTATCTGCAGTAATCCGGAAAAGAATTGTGATACTTATATGCTAGTAAAAGCAAGTATCTATCAGAATTAGCCCTAGTTGATAATCAGTCGTAACCAATTAATTAACTATTGTGCTAGCCCTTAGCCCTCTCTTCCGAGTTACTGGAGATAAGTAATATTTATCTGTAATGAACTTAATATCTATATTATATCATACTATTTGTTATTTGTCAAGGTTATGGCTTGTTTTTGGCTAATATAGGCTTAAATGCACGTAAATCCTCCCCTTACTAAGGGGAGGTGCCCGATAGGGCGGACTTTGTCCCGCGTAGCTTCAGCGAAGTGGGAGGGGTGCGTTTCTACTCCACTGCTCATTTTAATTACCACCCACCACCCCGCCCTCCGGGCACCCCTCCTTATTAAGGAGGGGATCGCGTAGCAAGTTGACCAAAGTCGCTATTTAGTCTAATTTTACATTAATTTCAATATTCACTATAATAAAAGCTAAAGTTTATAAGCGTCTAAATTTATCTGTTATGCCTAAATTTGTCATTACTGGTGGAGCCAAATTATCGGGAACTATTGCTGTAAAGGGCGCTAAGAACGCCGGACTCAAGATCATTCCGGCCGCTATCCTCTCTCAAGATAAGATCACTATTCATAATTTACCGGATATCGAGGACATCAGTCGTTCTTTTGATATTCTGACTGACTTGGGCGCTACTGTGACTAGAGATGGCGATGCTTATGTCGTTGATACTTCTTCTATTAAGCATACCGAACTCAAACATAGCTTAGCTAATAAGCTCAGAGCTTCGATCATGTTTGTTGGTCCCCTGCTTGCTCGCTTCGGTGAAGTGAAGTTTCCGCATCCTGGTGGCTGCGTGATTGGTGCTGGGCAGCGACCGATTGATTTATTTCTCGAAGGCTTTGCCAAGATGGGCGCAAGGATCTCGACGGTTGATAACTATTACCATCTGACGGCTGATAAACTGCGCGGCTGTGAATTTTTCTTTACGACAGTGACGGTGACTGGCACGGAGAGCATGATGATGACGGCAACTTTGGCGGAAGGCAAAACTGTTCTCTCTAACTGTGCGATGGAGCCGGAAATTGTGGCGCTTGCTGAATATCTCAACTCAGTGGGAGCGAAGATCAGTGGCGCAGGGACACCAGTTATTACTATCGAAGGTGTGGCGAAGATTGGCGGTGGAGAATTTACTACCATTGCTGATCGTATTGAAGCTGGGACTTTTGCGATCATGGCAGCGGCGACTAATTCAGAATTAACTATTAGCGATTGCCGACCTGATCATTTGGAGTCGCTACTTGCCATGTTTACTAAAATTGGCGTGCCTTATACTAGCACTGCTACTACTTTAACTATTCTTAAGCACGGTGTTCTCAAGGCTCTTGATATCAAAACTCATGAATACCCAGGCTTCCCGACTGACTTGCAATCACCTTACACCATTCTCATGACTCAGGCTGAGGGCATGGCTATTGTGCACGAAACTATTTATGATCGTCGTCTGCTCTTTACCGATATGTTGACGCAGATGGGCGCTAATATCATCATGTGTGATCCGCATCGTGTTGTCATTAGCGGACCGACTAAATTGCATGGTCACAAACTAACTTCACCGGACTTGCGTGCTGGCATTGCCATGATTATTGCTGGCATGATTGCGAGCGGTAAGACGGAGATTGATAATATTTATCAGATTGATCGGGGTTACGAAAAAATTGACGAGCGCCTCCGAACGCTAGGGGCTAATATTCAAAGAATTGACTAAATATGACTTTAAGATTTAGACGTTGGTTATTCACTGCTTTCGTACTCGCCTTCTTGATTATGGCGAGTGTGATTATTCCTTATGCCTTTGGCTACAAGCTAGATCCGGCTGGTTTTAAATTACAAAAAACCGGTATGTTTGTGATCGAGACGGAACCAAAAGGAGCATTAATTTATTTGAACAAGCAATTGCAAACTAGCAAATTCTTAATGTTTTCTGGCAATGAAGAAAAGGCTATCAAGAGTCCGGCCAAGCTTAGTCATATTACGCCTAATACCTACACAGTCCGGCTTGAGTTAGATGGTTATTGGCCTTGGGAAAAAGAGTTAACTGTCAAAGCTAGTGAAACCACTTACCTCGAAGATGTTAAATTTTTTAAACGCAATTTACCAGAATTAATCCTGGATCTTAATTTAAAAAATATTATTACCAGCTCATCCTCACCTGACCGAGAGTATCTAGCTTATAGTACCGACAAAGAAATTAGCTTGTATAATTTTACTGATCAGAGCACTAAGGTGCTTGCTAGCGGTAAATACAAACAGATCAGCTGGTCTAAAGATAGCCAGTGGGTGTTCACAGGACTACTAGCTATCAATATCAAAGATGGTTCAGTGGTTAATTTAGAAAAGGTAGCAAATGGAATAATGACACCTTTTTGGCCAGCAGCCGAGAGTAATCAGCTTTGTTACCAAAATAAAAACGGTGTCTATCAATTAAATCTAAAAAGCTCCGAAAGTAAAGTCTTACTCATCAAGAGCGGCGAAAAAAATGCGCCGATTATTGATTGTCTCATCAAAGATGGTTACAGCTATATTATCAAACAAAGTAAAAACCAAAGCGTAGTAATTATTGCCAAGCCCGGCGAGACTAAAGAATTAGGCATCATCAACCTCCCTCGCCTAGCAAATTACAGCTTTATTAATAGCGACAGCAAATGGCTCAATGTCCTAGATAACAATAATCATAAATTAATGCTGATTGATGTTAACTTGCCTTGGACCAGTCAATACACCTTAAAGAATATTAGCAACCAAGCTAATATTAGTTACTGGATAGATAGTCATCGCCTACTCTACGCCAATGACTTTGAAATTTGGCTTTATGACACCACTACTAACAAAGACACCTTACTAACCCGCATTGGCCACACTATTAATAATGTCTTTTGGCATCCGAGTCGTAACTATATTATCTTTGCTACCGACAGCAATATTAACAGTCTCGAACTAGACAATCGTGAACGACACAACATCACCCAGCTTCTAGAAATGCCGATTGTCGGCAAGGCCGAGATGGATAAGGCAGGCAAGACGATTAATTTCTTTGGACAGATTGGGCAGAAGGAGGGGTATTGGCAACTCGAACTGTAATACAAAGTAAAAAGTAAAATCTAAAAAGTAAAAAGATTTGACAATTCAACTTGTATAAAAAATAAAAGCGTCTCAAATTTGAGACGCTTTTATTTTTCTAAATTCGTGTCTATACGAATCTTTTTACTTTTTAGATTTTACTTTTTACTTAAGTCCCCATTTCCTCAAATACTTAAACCACGACCCAATATGAATCCTCGCCGTCCGACTAGTAAAGAATTTCCACCAGGGCGTCTTTGCACTCTGACGGCCGTGATTGTGAATAATGCGAGCTTCGGGATTATAGACGACTTGCCAGCCAGCTTGATGGCAGCGACGACACAGATCAGTGTCTTCGAAGTAAAGAAAGAAACGATCGTCAAAGCCGCCGAGAGACTTGTAGACTTCGCCACGCATAAAGAAAAATGAGCCTAGTAGCCAATCAACCTCTTTGATGTGATAGTGATCAAAGTCAGTCATGAGGAAACGATTCAGATCAGTGCGTCCGCAGCCAGTGGCGCCGAGGAAGGTGCGACGATAGAAAGGTGTCATTAGTGTGTGGTAACGATAGCAGGACTGCTGGACAGTCTGATCAAGATTAAGCTGCTTGGGACCAGTGATCCCGACTCGAGGATTATTTTCTAAATAATGGTAAAGCACTTCGAAAGTATTAGGCATGGCGATAGTGTCAGCATTCATGACGACAAAGTATTTGCCAGTAGCACTTGAAAAGCCCAGGTTATTACCAGCGCCCATACCGAGATTAACTTCTGATTGAATGAATTTTACTTCAGGATAAAGCTTCGCCAGAATGTCGCCCAGATACTCGCGTGAATTATTATCAACAACAATGACTTCGTACTTTAAACCATGCCAATCACAAGCCTTAATTGATTTTAAGCAACTAAGCAATAATTCTTTGGTGTTATAATTCACGATGACAATACTAATATCCATATAATCAATTAGTAATTAACAATTTTCAATTATCAATTACCTCTTAGAAAAAACTTACCAAGTAATTATTCTTTTTGCTAGTTGCCAGTAGGTGTTTAGGATAACATTGCCGAATCGAACGATGGGACTATCTAATTCTTGGTAGAGAATTTTGCCGCTGAACAACTTGATAATTTCTTGATCGGTAATTTGACGCAGTTTTTGAGACTCGCCTCTGGCTTTAAGTAAATAAAGCCAGGTGCTTGGCAAGAGAAAGTAGCCATAGACTTTTAGTCTAGTTAAAAACCAGCCGCCACGCAGAGAGCTAGCCCAAATGCCCAGTTCAGAGATGATAAAGACTGGCAGTAAAATTAAAATTGTTGCAAGACTATAATTCTTAAGGACAGCGAGTAGACGATTGCGATCTTGCCAGTAAAATTGTTTGATGGATTTGGCAAATTTATATTTGTGATAGAAGACGGCGTCGAGCACCACGACACAACGATAATTAGCTAGCCACAAACGCCAGCCTAGGTCTTGATCTTCGTTATACATCCAGAATTTTTCATCAAATAAACCGACTTTGACTAAAGCCGAAGCGCGGAAGACGACAGCCGCGCCGCTCGGGTAAGCGATATTTTTTAAATTTTCTTGCTCGGCCTGCCAGAGCTCGCCATTACCTTCACAATAACCAAAGCCCAGGAAATGCGTGACGTTACCAAGGCTGTTGATGCGCTCGGTATCAGGCCAGAGCATGAGGCGGGGCTGGACAGCGCCGATCTGCTCGTCTTCTTCGAGGGTAGCGATGGCTTTAGTTAGACAGTCAGGAGCAACTAAGCCGTCCATATTGAAGAGTGCTAGATAATCATAACCTTCATCAATAGCTTGTTGCATTGCCACATTATTTCCCTTGGCAAAGCCGGCGTTATCAACATTAGTCAAAAGCATCCAAGAAAAGCCGGCAAGGATCTTAGTGCAAATACCATTAACAAGAGCGCGACTTGCCTCCGAAGTCTCATTATCAACTAAGAAAAACTTGAGCTCGCCCGAATATCTTTGTGCGACAAAACTAACTAGCAAATCTTCTAGATATTTCTCGGCATAAGTCCCCCAATTAGGACTGATAATAATGGCGGTTTTGGTCATAGAATAAGTAATAAAGCCCTCTTAGTGTAGAGCAAAAAAAGCTATTTGGCAAATCTGTGGCTAATTTTAGCCATAAAAATAAAAAGTTTGCTTGACCCTGCTTTTTGACTTATAATAGTGGCACTAATTAAGCTTAAGGACAATTATATGAATAAACTAACTTTGCCAGAATTGCCGTATGACTATAAAGCTCTTGAGCCATGGATGAGCGAAACTGTACTCAGACTACATCATGACAAACACCACCAGAGCTATGTTGATGGCGCTAATAAGATTACTGACAAGCTGGAAGCCGCTCGCGCTAATAATAGCGAAGTTGATTTCAAGGCTCTGGCCAAGGAAATGTCTTTTCATTTGAGTGGTCATGTCCTACACACTCTCTTTTGGTCAACACTCCAAGCCGCTCGCGAAAACAATATGCCAAGCGGTAAATTGCTCGAAGTCATCAATCGTGACTTCGGATCTTTTGAAAGATTTCAAGCTGAATTTAATCAGACTGCTATTAGTGTCGAGGGCTCCGGCTGGGCAGTGGTCAATGTCTGCCCATACAGCGCCTCGTTAGTTATCTCTCAGGTCGAGAAGCATAACTTAAATAACTTACCAGGCTTTGAACCGATTATGGCACTGGATGTTTGGGAGCATTCTTATTATTTAGATTATCAGAATTTGCGAGCTAAATTTGTTGAAGGCTATTGGAATCATGTGAACTGGAATAGAGTGGCGGAATTGTATGAAGTTGAAAGCGGAAAAAAGTTAGAAAGTTAGAAAGTTTCGCTAATTCAAATTACAACAAAATAAAAAACGTCTCAAATTTGAGACGTTTTTTATATCTAGCTCCATGCCTACACAGGACTTTAGACTTACGACTTTGGACTTTCGACTAATTACTCTTTTTAAAAATCCAAACTAAAAAATTACTAACAGCCCAGCCAATTCTTAAAATAAATACCTGCCACCCCGGCTGCCATTTTCTGAAATACTTCAACTGACTATCACGAAAATATTCTTGTGCCTTGCCCCTACTGAGAAGCTTGAAGCTTTGCCCAACTAAGTCTGTAGCACTGGCAGCAGGACTATACCAAACTTCACCGCCAGCCTGATAAACACGACGACAATAATCTACTTCTTCAAACCAGACGAAAAATTGCTCATCGAGGCCGCCTAATTTTTCTAAAGCTTCGCGCCTGATAAAGAAAAAAGAACCGCGGATACTATCGACAGCTGAGGCTTGCTCATAGTTATAATTTTCGATGATATAATTATTTAAAACACTGGGAGCAAAATGTGGAATTTTTAGAACTATGGCCAATTGATCAAGTAGCTTAGGTAAACGACGGACTTGCTTAATAACTTGTCCGCTTTGATCAAGTAATTTAAAGCCAGTGACCCAAGCTTGTGGATTAGCTCTGAGCCAAGCCAGTGCCTGAGACAAAGAGTACTCACTAAGGAGCATGTCAGGGTTAAGCAATAGGACAAAGTCGCCTTGAGTTAGCTTGAGCGCTTGGTTATTGGCTTTGGCAAAGCCGAGGTTTTCTTTGTTAGCAATGAGATGAACTTCTGGAAAGTTATTTTTAATCATCTCGACCGTGTTATCAGCAGAGTTATTATCAACGACAAACACCTCGAAGCTAAGGCCTTGGGAAGCCATTAATTTGGTTAGATTATTTTTTAATTTATCGCAGCAGTTCCAGCTGACGATAATTATTGATAGGTCCATATAATAATTTTAGCATGGCAGAGTAGACACCACTCCGCCCTCCGGGCACCTCCCCTTGTTAAGAGGAGGATTTCCCCTCCTTGATAAGGAGGGGTGGCCGATAGGCCGGGGTGGTGAGTTTACTTTGCCATTCGAGTAGTCTGCATTGCCTTTTTAATTTCTGCAAACAACTCTCTATTAAAAACCAAAGCGTAAGTGAGTGACAAGAAGCGATACCAACTTACCACCAACTTATCAACTACCGACAAAGTCGACCAATGCTTAAAAATCATTAACCAATCACCGTAGTACGACCAAGCTAAGACCTTGGAGTTTTTATTTAAGACAGCTTTGAATCTGCTTAGTAAATTAAATTTGTCCGTAGCAGCGCTGCGATCATGATAGATGATAGATAGCGGCGCGAGAGCACTAGGCAGGTTGAGCAAGCGTAGACGATAAGCTAAATCACAGTCTTCTTTATACATAAAGAAACGCTCATCAAAATAACCATACTCATCTTTGATTCTAGCAAGGGCGGAGATGCGGTAGAGAGCGGCGGCGCCAGAGGGACCAGTGATAACAGCTTCGTTGTACTGACCGCGATCGACCTCGCCCTGACCTAAGTCACGAAATTGTAAGCCCCTGCCGACGACAATACCGCAGCTATCAAGTAATCCTGTTTTAATTTTATTAGCAAAATCCCAACGACGTAGTTTGGGACTGACGCTCGCTAGAGAAATATTATTTTCCATTGGTCGGAGTAATTCTTTTAGTGAGTCGGCTTCGAGTAAGGTATCAGGATTGATAGCTAAGAAATAATTAGCTCCAGCCTCACTGGCAGCAGCGATTAATTGATTATTAGCGCCAGCAAAACCAAGATTGCTGCCGCTGCCAAGTAGAACAACTTGATCGTAGTCGCGGAGAAAATCTCTATTTGCTGGGAAATTTTCCGGACCATTATCCCAAGCCATGATGACAGTATCAAGACCACAATTACTAGCCGCTGTAATCAGGCTAGGCAAAAAAGCGCCTAAGTACTTAGTCGTTGACTCTCCGTAGAGCACAAAACCGATGGCAAGTTTGCGACGATCCATATTAAATAATCATTTTGTCAGCTAATTTTTCTTTGGCGAGGATATTAGCAGCAAGCAAACTGTCAAAGGTGCCAGCATCGAGCCACGCACCTTTCACTTCGGTCACTTGCAGTTCGCCGAGTTGTAAATAATAGTTGTGTAGAGAAGTTATTTCTAATTCACCACGTTCACTGGGCGTCACCTGCTTAGCTGCAGCCACGACACGATGATCGTAGATGTAGAGACCAGTCACTGCCAGATTACTCTTAGGCGCAGTTGGTTTTTCTTCGATAGAGATGGCGTTGAAGTTTGTATCCACCTCAACCACGCCAAATCTTTCTGGGTCACTTACCTGTTTAGCAAAGACCCGAGCACCGGTCGTAAAAGTTCTAATCGCTTCCGAGAAATCATCTTCAAAGATATTGTCACCAAGGATCATAGCTACGCTTTGATCATCGATGAAGTTTTCGCCAATAATGAAGGCTTCGGCAAGACCCTTAGGCTTGTCTTGAATCTCGTAAGTAAATTTGGCACCAAACTGTTTGCCGCTACCAAGTAAATTTAAATAATCCCCTGCCCTCTCTGGCGCGACAATGATCAAGATCTCGGTGATGCCAGCCTTGAGTAAGGTGTTCAAAGGATAATAAATCATCGGTCGATTATAGACCGGTAAGAGTTGTTTGGATGTGACTAGAGTACAAGGACGCAAGCGAGTGGCACTGCCACCAGATAAGATTATTCCACGCATATTTTGCTTAAATAGTGACTGAAAATAGCGAAAATGGCAAGTTGCATATAAAAAGCCCCTCGGGCGAGAGACTTTTAACTTTAGGCTTTTTAATTTTAGACTTATTGAGCTTTTTCTTCCAAAATCAACTCCAAATATTGCTTCACCTCTCGCTGCTCAAGCAAGGAATTATCTAATTCGAGGCAGATATACTTGGAAAAGAGACTCGCTGGTAAGTCTTTGAGATAATCGAATTCAGTTAGACTTTCGATCTGGTGATGAGACTTAGACTGTTGAATGAATTTAAAAATAGTCCGGCTACGCAAACCACTGACATGGTTGACGCCGACGGGCAGCTTCTTGGCTATTTCCAGCAGTGTCTTAAACTTAGCGTTGTTAGTTTTGGCAATTGAGGCGGCATGTGAGAGATCAAGACAAAGTCCAGTTACCTGATGGGCTGTGAGAGTGGCCAGAGAAAAATTAGCCAAGAGCTTAGCGTCCTCAGGATTTTCCATATAAATCAAGCTGTTGTATTTCGGCAAACGATTAAGTAGCTCATAGCCGGCTTGGTCAGCGTGACAAGTGAAGATTTTGCTTTTGTACTTACTGATTAGCTGCTCGATTTCTGCGGCAGTAAAGTCATTAGCCAGATGAACACAAGGAATTGATTGCAAAGAAGTTGTTGCTAGCAGACTAAAAAGCTCTTGGCGATCAGCTTGAGACAAACCTTCTAAAAACAAAGAAATTTCTGTTAATTTAAATTCTTTAATCTCCTCAATCTTATCACGCCAATCAGAAGCAGGGCTGGTAGTGAGGCCTAATAAGATGCTACGGTCGCTGTTCATAAAAGAAAATTAAAATTAGATAAGGTCAAAGCGTAAACTTGACGATCTTGCTAGTAAATTAATGATGAGCAAGAAGATTTTCAGCCTTTATTTTACCACAAGCACTAGCCTAGCGCAAATTAGCAAGTACAATATTTTTACAAAAGCTCTTTGATAGTTTTATCTAAGACAGCGAGGGCAGCGCTGTTGTTTTGAGCCTTGTAGTTAAGTAGTTTTTTTTCAAATTTAGGTAGTTTGCCTAAAAAGTTTTTCAAAACCGTAGCGCTTAGTTTTTCAGTCATTAGACCGTAACCGAGTTTTTGTAAATAATAGGCGTTGAGTGTTTGTTCGAATTGATTTTTAATCGGTAGAGCCAGATAAGGCTTACTTAAATACAGAGCTTCAGATAAGAGAGAGAAGCCTGCGGTAGCAATGATTGCCTTGGCACTAGCAAGATCTGCTAGATAATCTTTGCTGCCTAATTTTTTGAAAGTCAGATTAGCCTCTCGCCCACTGCGATTAAAACCATAAATAGTATAAGCAGCGCTACTGGCACGCAAAACAGGCAAGATGCTGTCATCAGCAGCAGTTAAATAAACCAAAATGTTTTTGCCGGAAGTGGTCTTCAGATCAAGAATTTCTTGACGTAGAATTGGTGGTACAATGAGAGCCTTGGCTGAGCGAGTTTTAACCGGAAAGAAACTAAGGATTAGATATTTGGTAGCGTGAACAACCAGCAGCTTAATTACCAGCTTAGTGGTTAGATAATTAGTCCGCCACTTCTCAGGCACTTCGATTTTAGCTTGAGTGATAACATGCATATTATCCAGAGAGATCAAAGGCAAATTAAGCCAGTTAGCAGCCAGCGTAACAGTCGGTTCAAAATCTGTGATCACTAGGTCAGGCTTAAATTTCTTTGCCAAGGACAAAACTTTATCAAGACTCTTGATATTAGCCTTGCTTTTCATAATATTCTTGGCGACAGTAGCAAGATACTTAACTTCGTTATGAGCGTACTCCAGACGCAAGCCATTAATTTTTTTGACGCGAAAAGACTTAGCTAGCATCTCATAGCCTTTGTCATAGGAAACGATTAAAAGCTCATGACCAGAGGCCTGGAGATGAGTAAGCACTTCTTTAGAACGAGTAGCGTGACCAAAGCCATCACCAGAAATGCCATACAAGATACGAGCCATATTAAGACTTGATCAGAGAGCTGATTTTCTTGGCAATACTAGCTGCCTCAGCTGCTTGATATTTGTTTTGCGGCCAGGCCACTAGACCGTCGTCTTTGCGACGAGGAATGAGATGAAGATGAAAGTGGTCGATAACTTGACCAGCAACAGCACCGTTGTTCACAACGATATTATAGCCGCTGACTTTTAGTCCCTTAGTCAGAGCGGCAGCTAATTTCTTAGCACTGCGCATAACATAAGCGAGCATTAATTCATCGACTTCTTCGAGGTTAGCAAAGTGTAGCTTAGGAACAATTAAAATGTGACCGGAACTAACTGGAGCGATGTCTAAAAAAGCTATGGTGTAATTATCTTCATAGACAATATCGGATTTGATTTCTCTTTTGATAATGCTGCAAAAAATACAATGCATATAATTAGTCTTTAGTTTGCGACGAAGAGTTATTTAAAACTAAGCTAATAATAGCAGTAAGTAGCCAAAAAATAAAGAAGTAGCCGAGATGGAGATGAGCCAAAACCAGACGTGGCTTAATTATTTCTAAGCCAAGGAAAATTAATAGCGCCCAAAATACAGACTGACTAAGTTCGGCAAAGATGTAATAGAGATTTTTCATAAATTATTTACCAAATAACTTAGCAAGGAGTGCGCGCCAATCTTTACCCACTAGCTCTACTTGGATATTTTTAATCAGCAAAGAGTCCTTAACTTCGTCCTCAGCAGACAAGCTCGGAATTGAGAGTAGTAAGCTATATTTACCTTGTTCGCGATAAGCTTGACTGAGATCCAAATCAACAGTCGCCTCTTGCCAGCCGGTGCTAGCCTTAGGCTTAGTGTAATTAGCTAAAATATATTTAACGCCAGCAGGAATTGTACTGCGTGAAGCGAGCTTAGTGAAGCGTGGTTCGAGTAATTGATCAGCGCGCAAACTAAAGACAGCGTCACCAGCAATAATAATATCACCGACAGGAAGCTTAAGCTGACAGAGCTCGCCACAGTCGCCAGTGGAAGAAAACTGACGATAGGTTTGCCCGAGGTCAATGACTTCTTGATTCATATAAATCAAGCTGCGACTAGCGGGGTTAATGGTTTGAAAACTTAAAGTAGCGCCGCGAGCGTAGAGGTTAATCGGCTTAGAGCTTGCTGCGAGCCAGAGACGATTAATGAAGGCTAGCCGTGACAGATTACCACTAATCCTCTCGGTAATAATATCGCTATTAGCTTTGACTTCGACCTTGTAAACGCCTTCAGCTAGAGCAGCTTGCTGGAAATTTAAACTACGAGCCTTGCTTGAGCCAGTGACTAAAGCATCGTCAGCCAGAGACTTGGTCACGACAAGATTGCCAAGCTCATCATACAAAGAAACTTCGACTGGATCAGGATCTTTGTTTTCATTAAGATCAATGAAGCTGAAATCTAGTACCAGAGCTTCTCGCTTGAGATAAGTATAGAATTGATAATTGCCTTTGAGTGGCTGCGACCAGACTAGCGGCGTGCTAGTAGCCTGATAATTAGTTAGGCGGTAATTGCTAGCCAGGTCATAGTTGTACAAAGCAACCTGATTCTTAGCTGGCAGCTTAGCCAAGAACTCTTGGATAGAATTATAGTTTTCACTTTTTTGCAGCAGTAGAGTTGAGCCGTCTTCGAGTAAGCCCCAGGCGCCAGAAGCAATAGCTTGATCAATGAGATGATTAGCCAGAGGCTTAGTATCGTAACGCCAAAGAGTCTTATCAACCAGCACTCCAGCCTCGATGTTACTAAGAGCATGAGGATTTTGATAAGTAATAGTAACTTTGGCGCGATCAAAGGGTCGGGCGGTACGGAGACTAAAATAAACTGGGTTGCCGATTATTTTCTGCGTTCCGGAATTTGGCTTTTCGACCCGATCAGCCGGAGCAAGAGATCCAATGAAGTCGCTTGGTTTAGTAAAAGCATAATTATAAGTAATACGGCCACTGGGAACGAGAGCTAGATAAAATAACCATAGCAAAAAAGCAACTAATATTAGCCGTAAAGATAGACGGAATTGTTTGATCCAGGTTGGCATGGCTGTATCTTATAAAAGAAGTTATCTTTTGGCAAATAGATCAGATAAAGCTCCCCTCTTGAGAGGGTAATTTTTGACATAAACCCTCTTTATGTTAAGATAGTAACACGATTTTAAAGCTTAAACATATGCAAGTATTGATCAAAGACCTCAAAAACCATCTCGGCGAAACAGTTGAAATTAATGGCTGGGTTAGCAATCTACGCTCTAGTGGCAAGATTGCTTTTTGGCAAGTTCGTGATGGTTCGGGCTTTGCTCAGGCAGTCTTGTCTTCTGACAACCTAAACGAAGAAAAATGGACTCTAGTCAACTCAGTCACTCAAGAATCCTCGGTCAGTCTAAGTGCCGAGGTAACCAAGCATCCCAAGAAAGAAGAATATGAACTGCAGGTCAGTGATTTGAAAATTTATCAAATTAGCGAAGAATGGCCGATTGGTAACAAAGACCACGGTATTGATTTCTTGATGGATAATCGTCATCTATGGCTACGCGCCAAGCGTCAGTGGGCTATTCAACGTGTGCGTAACACTTTAATCCAAGCGACTTATGCTTATTTCGGATCTCATGATTTTACTAAGATCGACTCCCCTATTCTCACGCCTAATGCCGGCGAGAATACGACTGATTTATTTCGTGTGAAGTACTTTGACGAAGAAGCTTATCTCTCCCAGACTGGTCAATTGTATTTGGAAGCAGCACTGCCAGCTCATGGTCGAGTCTATGACTTTGGTCCGACTTTCCGTGCTGAGAAATCCAAGACTCGTCGTCATCTGACAGAATTTTGGATGATGGATGCGGAGATGGCTTTTGTCGATCTCGCTGGCAACTTAGCTATTCAGGAAGAATTGATTAAGGCCTTGATAAGTGCGGTCTTAGAGAAAAACCAAGAAGAATTAGCTATTTTAGAAAGAGATACGACTATTTTGAAAAATGTGGTCGAGAAAAATTTCTATCGCATGAGTCATTCCCAGGCAATCAAGGAATTGCAGGAATTAGGCTCTGACATTAAGGCTGATGAAGACTTGGGTGCTGATGATGAGACATTGCTAACCAAGAAATATGATAATCCAATCTTTGTGACCAATTATCCAGCCAAGCTCAAGGCTTTCTATATGTCACGCAATGCTGATGATAAAGACTTGGCAGAATGTGCTGACTTACTCGCCCCTGAAGGTTATGGTGAAATTATCGGTGGCTCACAAAGAGAAGAAGACTATGAAATGCTGAAGCAAAGAGTCATTGACTTTGGTCTTAAGGCTGAAGATTATCAATGGTACCTCGACTTGCGTAAGTACGGTAGCGTCCCTCATGGCGGCTTTGGCTTTGGCCTCGAGCGCATTGTGACTTGGGTCTGTGGCCTCGAGCATGTGCGAGAATCAATTCCATTTGCTAGAACTATCTATCGCCTCTGGCCCTAAATATAAATTGAGTATTAAAAAATCGCCTTCTTATGAGGGCGATTTTGTTGTAGTGAGGTTATTTAAATAAAGTCTGTAGTGGAAATATAGTGTCCTTTGATGTAAGTAGGAATCAAAGACAGACCAAGGGATAGAAGCAGACAAGATGCTGAACAAATCTGAGCAGCATTGGAAGCTTGACTGTACAGCGTACCAACAAGTGCTATCAGTGACAGCACTACTAATCCGAAACATAGTTTCTGATAAACTCGGCCTTTGAATAATAAGAGCACAACAGAAAAAAATAAATCAGCAAGTCGCATATTTCCCCCAAAAAACTTGAGATAAGGAACAATTATGCTTATCATCATAGCAAATTAAGACCTTTTTGTCAATATCTAATAAGTTATTGGCTTATTTTAAACAATTTCAGATAAGCCTCGGCACTCGCCCGCCAGCTGAACTTTACTGCTTGAAGGGCTCCTAACTGCCTTAATTGGTCAGCTAACGCATTATTTTGCAAGACTTGAGTCAGTGCAGCACTGAGGCTATTTATGTCGTAGGGATCAATTAAAAGACCCGCCTCGCCTATTACTTCAGCGAGCGAAGTGCCCCAACTCGCCACGACTGGACAGCCACAGGCCATGGCCTCGAGCGGCGGAATACCAAAGCCTTCGTAGAGACTTGGGAAGGCTAGAACGCTGGCTAAATTATACAAAGAAACTTTGTCTGAGCGATCAACATAACCGAGCAGCTTAATATCTTGACGGTAGGGAGAAGTAGCGATGGCTTCATAGATAGCCGCTGAATTCCAGCCAGGCCCACCAGCAACAACTAACTGCACATCAGCCAAATCTGGATTTTGTGCCCGCAGCGATTCATAAGCCTTGATCAGAGCCAGCAAGTTTTTGCGTGGCTCGATGGTGCCCAGAGACAAGATAAATCTAGCTGGTAAATTAAATTTCTGTTTAGTGCCTTGTAAAACTTGTGCGTCTTTGACTAGC
Organism: uncultured Gammaproteobacteria bacterium; assembly: GCA_964435085.1. Taxonomy (GTDB): domain Bacteria; phylum Patescibacteriota; class Patescibacteriia; order Patescibacteriales; family Patescibacteriaceae; genus UBA917. Next base: position 16,769 of record CAYSXQ010000006.1, read on the forward strand.
ACTTTAAATTCAGCTGAAGCGGCGCCGTAGATGACAGTTATTTTTTCAGAACTAGCTCTAGTTAAGTCGATTAAATCGCGCTTAGTTTGCTCGGAGACAGCCACGACTTGATCGAAGCTATTAACTAATTTTTTAGCATTAATGGCCTGATGCCAAATATTTTTGCGTGTTGAGAAAAATTCCGGATAGCGCAAGAAAGATAAGTCATGAACAGTTAAAATAGATTTGGTAGCTGGCTTCTTAGCAATGAAATTAAGATGAGGCATGAACCAGAGATCAATGGGCTCGCCGATTAATTTTTCGATAGTTGGATAAGCAAGAACTTTAAAGAGTCCGTAATTTAAAAATTTATTAGGAATCTGACGTCCGATATAGCGCAGATTAGGAGCATTAAAATTAGGCAAAGTTACTTGATGAGCAGAATTATAAAACAGCAGATATTCATTCTGCTGATCTATGGCCACAAGGGAGCTGATTAAATTGTAGACGTATTCAGGAACACCAGAGTACTGAGGATCCATGAGAACGCGGGCATCGATGGCTATTTTCATGGCTAATTTTAAATTTGAAATTAGTTCAACTTATGCTTTTCCATCGCCTGATCAATAAAGTCTTTAAACTTCTCTTTGAACAAATCTTCACTGAAGCGTTCAGCGGATTGCTTAATAACTTTCGGATCAAAGTTTTGCTGACTAAACTTATCCAGAGCAGCGCTCAAGCTATCACTAGATTGTTCATCAAATAGGACACCGCATTCAGGCGTGACAATTTCAGCCGCGCCACCAGAATTATAAGCAATGACCGGGCGGCCGGAAGCGAGTGACTCGACCATCGTAATACCGAAATCCTCTTCTTGAGGATTGATGAAGGCTTGAGCACGAGAGTAGAGAGCAATCTTTTCAGTCTCACTGACACGACCAAGAAACTCAATGTTAGTATGACCCTCAGCTAGAGCCTTGAGGCGATCGGCGTCCGGTCCATCACCAAAGATCCGCAGACGTTTGCCGCTAGCTTTGAAGACGCTGAGCAAAAGATCAAAGCGCTTGTAGGGCACGAGACGGCCACCAGCTAGGAAATAATCGCCAAGATCATCGCTGACTTTAAATTCAGCAGTGTTGATCGGTGGATAAATTACTTCAGAGTCTCGACGATAGTACTTAGTAATACGCTTAGCGATGAATTTAGAATTAGCCACAAAGACATCGACACGGTCAGCAGCGACGCGATCCCAGACACGGATTTTATTCAAAGACAAGCCGATTAATTTTTTGAAATATTTATTAAATCTGAGCTCTTCAATGTAGCTATGAGTATCACTCCAGAGATAGCGAGTGGGTGTGTGACAATAGCAAATGTGCAGAGTTTTAGAATTAGTGATAACACCCTTAGCAAAGGAGCTGGTGTCAGAAATAACTAGATCAAAGCTGGAAAGATTGAAAAATTCCACAGCCATCGGCATCCAAGGCATGAACCATTTGTAATACTTGATACCGCCCGGAATGCGCTGGATGATAGAAGTTTGGATAGTACGATTTTTGAAGTATTTATCAGCGTTCTTCTGTTCGTAGAGCAAGGTATAGATCGGCGCATCAGGAAACATATCCGCAATGACCTTGAGGACTTTTTCGGCACCGCCGTCTTGGGCGAGGTGATCGTGGATTAAAGCTACTCGCATAAATTTGAATTACTAGAAAATAATAGCGTGGAAATATTAGCACCAGTCGAAAGTCGTAAGTCCAAAGTCTAAAAGTCCGCTCGTCTTTCGACTTTTGACTTTTGACTTTCAGACTTTTTATTCCGCTTTCCTACTCTTAAAAACCGCCATCGGCGTCCTAAGTAAAATTACTAGATCAAGCCACAAAGACCAGTTCTCAATATAATAAGCATCGAGTCTAGTTTCATCTTCGAAACTCAAATCACTGCGACCAGAAACTTGAGCAAGGCCAGTGATGCCCGGTTTGATAGTCAAGACTTTCTTGTGGTGTACTTGATACTTAGCTACTTCTTCAGGGAGATGAGGACGAGGGCCGACGAGTGACATGCTGCCGATCCAGACTAAGAATAATTCTGATAATTCGTCGATAGAAAAACGGCGGATAAATTTACCAATACGAGTAACACGAGGATCGTCCTTGATCTTGACTAGGGGGCTATCACTACGCAGATTGAGCTTGGACAATTCACTGTAACGCAAGCTATCCATGCCCGGCTTCATGCTGCGGAATTTGAAATAGCGAAAGAGTTTACCAGCTTGACCAACACGATAGAGCGGTGAGCCGTCATCAAGTTTAGAGAAGAAGACTGGACCACGGCTATCGAGCTTGATCATCAAGGCAGCCACTAGCATAATCGGACTAGTAATAATGATAAGTAAACTTGCACCCAGTAAATCAAAAATTCTTTTACCAACACGACCCCAGCCGTCTAGTGAAGTTTTCTTAACCTCGACGATAGGTACGCCAGCAAGCTCTGTCACTTCAACACGCAAAACCTTAGCGTCAAGCAAGTCAGCGGCGTAGCGGAAAGTCAGGTGATGTTCGTCAGCAAAGTCATAGAGACGCAAGACCTCGGACTTGGTGAGGTTAGGATCAGTTTGAATGACTTCATCGACACCACTAGTGATGAGCAGCTTCTCAAAATCAGCTGCTTCGTCGGAGTTAAAATTAGAAAAACGTTTGACGACTTGGTAGCCGAGATTTTTGTTGGCGGAAAATTCTCTGATCAAAACTTCGGTCGTCTTACTGTCGCCGATAATGACGACACGCCTAACAGCAATCCCCTGCTTGTAAAGCATCTGGCGAACAGCTGACATAAGCAAACGCAAAGTGGACATGTAGACGATAGCTAGCAACCAAGCGACAAGCACAATAAAACGAGAAGAGAAGACTTCGCGGATAAAGAAGATATAAATAATAATAACAACAAAGCCTAGAGAACAACCGATCAAGACACGCTTGATTTGCTGACGTAATTTGCGTGATTGATCAAAGGCATAGAGACCAGAGAACATAAAGACAATTAGCCAAACAGCTGCCACCAAGAGTACTGAGCGGAAGTATTGATCCCAAGGCATCTTGAAAACAATAGGCAAATAGCCGCCACTAAAACGCAGCGAATAGGCTGAGAGTCCAGCTAAAACCACCGCCAGAAAGTCGAGCGGCAGCATGATGGTCGATAAAAAAAGTTGACTCTTTTTCATATCTTTAAATAGTATTTAGGCTAAGGCAAGCTATAAGCCGGATTCTGTTACTCAATTACTTGAGCTAATGATCATCTGTCTAGCCTGACTGTTACCAGCCAAGTCGTGCGAGCTACGTTCCTCTGCTAGACTTGCGTCTAACAGGTTTGCTCTTGCTGCAGGTAGGGTTTACCGCGAACACCCCGTCACCGAGGGTCGATTAGCGTAGCACTTATGTACCTCACTAGTCTTTTCACCTTTCATGCGATTTGCACCGCACTAGTATTGTCTCTGTGGCACTTTCCCTAGGATTGCTCCTGGTGGGCATTACCCACTACCATTTTTGTGCAGTCCGGACTTTCCTCTACTTATGATAAATAGTCTAATTGTTTAGGCTGTTTATCAGAAGCAGTAATCATCCACTTACCTTAGTTTAAATAATATCTAAATTGCTTATAAAATAGCAGAAAATTGCTGAAATGTCAATCTACGAAGTCGAAAGTCTTAAGTCTAAAGTCGTAAGTCTCGGGACTTTCAGACTTTGGACTTTTGACTTTAGACTGGGTGCTTGGACATTATTTTTAGCACTTCCTCTCTATTATCATCGGCTGCCAAACGATTAAGCTTAGTATAACCACACGCTAAACAGCGGTGCAGCAGCTTTTCCTCACCATTCTTAATCAAAAATTCTATCGGCTCCATGAGTCCTTGGCACTCGGCTGCCCGATCACCAGGATGGACGTCGACATGCTTAGAATAGAGGCAAGCAGGACAATGATTAGTATAGCCATCGCCTTTCACTAAGAAACCGCAGTGACCGCAAGTGAAATCTTCAATTTTTCTGATGAATTTAGTGGTCATAAGTGGATAATATCACTGCTAACAAAGGCTGACAAGCCTTTCTATCCCCTCCTTATTAAGGAGGGGTGGCCGACAGGCCGGGGTGGTGGGTGGTAATCAAAATGAGTAATCAAGTAGAGGCGCACCCCTCCGCCCTCCGGGCACCTCCCCTTAGTAAGGGGAGGATTTACGTGTATTTAAGCCTATATTAGCCATAAAACAGCTATACTCTTGACAAATAACCGATAGTATGATATAATATAGATATTAAGTTCATTGCAGCTAAATATTACTTATCTCCAGTAACTCGGAAGAGAGGGCTAAGGGCTAGCACAATAGTTAATTAATTGGTTACGACTGATTATCAACTAGGGCTAATTCTGATAGATACTTGCTTTTACTAGCATATAAGTATCACAATTCTTTTCCGGATTACTGTAGATAATTTATACTACAATAACTGTTCTTACACATAATAATAAAGGAACTTATCATGAAAGTGACAAGATTTACGACAACGACTGAGCCTTATCCCATAGCTTTTTCTGATTTAAACGAAGACAGAATGAGCCTTTACTGTAAATTTGTTTTTGGCGAAAGCATCAAGATTAAAGTTGAAAACGGACATACTTATGAATTTACTGTTAAAGAAATAATAAAAGAAAATGACAGTAACTGGAAATTTATTTACAGGGCAATCATGATTCGAGCCACATCTGACAAGGGATTCACTAAAGACCTTAGCTGTCTATATACAATATATTTTGATGGACAAAGAAGATCTGGTCATGTATTAGTTGGCTGGAAAGATTAATCAATAAGTACAAAGACTACACATAACTTAAAATAAACAACTGGAGATGTTCAATGAAAAGACTAGAATTAAGTATCATACATGGAATTATTTCCATAATAATACTACTTATAACTAGCGTTATCTTATAAATAATTATCCCTAAAGCATAAAGCCCTCATTTCTAAAATAGAAATGAGGGCTCTTTTTTTACAATTGATAATTGCAAATTGTTAATCGTTAATTGACTTGGTGGACATGACAGGATTCGAACCTGTGACCTCACCGATGTGAACGGTGCGCTCTAACCAACTGAGCTACATATCCAAATGACTTGCCAAAATAGACTATAATTATTTCAATTGCTCGTCAAGAGCTTTGTTAACCAAAGCATCAGCCGCCTTATTAAATTCGCGGCGGACGTGGTTAAAGCTGACCTTTTTGTAGTTCAGTTTCTCAGTGCAGATCTTAGCAAAGAGTGGCGCTAAGTCTTTATTCTTCATCTTGTACTCACCATTTAATTGCTTGACTACCAATTCACTATCGAGATAAAAATCTAATTCAGTTGCGGCGAGATTCTTGGCTTCGCGCAAGGCAGCGACTACCGCTTGGTATTCGGCTTGGTTGTTAGTGGTGTCGCTGATGCATTCTGAGACCTGAGCTAAGACCTTGCCGCTTGCGTCTTCAAGCACAGCGCCGATAGCAGCTGGACCTGGGTTGCCGCGAGAGCCGCCGTCGGTGTGGATGATTAGTTTCATAATTTTTAAATTTGTAGTTTTGAAATTTATTATTCCGCCTTCACCATATCCACTATCTTCAACTGCACGCTCTGTCTATTATTAAAGTCGTTTATTTCAACAGTGTAGGCCAAATTTATTTTATCATTGACTCCGAAATCCTTCCAGCGCTCAGCACCGCCAAAGGAGATGGCCCAGACTGAGCCGATGCGGAGCTTGATGTGCTGTTTTTCAAAGCCCATGAAGTTGATGTCGCTAATGGTCAGGTTGTAGCTAGCAAAGATGGGCAAGGGATTGCCTTGACCGAAGGGAGAGAATTGTTTGAGAGACTGGGCTAGAGTCATGTTAATCTCGTCGGCTTCGATGACAGATTCAATAGTTAATTTAGGTGTCATTAATTCGTCAGTCAAGTCGCGCTCGCCTATCGCCCTGACCTGCTCGGCAAATTTTTGCAGACTAGTGGTGTCTTTGACGGTGAAGCCACAGGCAGCGCGATGGCCGCCGTGACGAAGTAGGTGTTCCTGAGCTTCTTCGACCGCGCCGACGATACTGTAGTCGCCGATACTGCGACCGGAGCCTTTGATATTACCTTCGCTTTGACAGATGACCAGAGCTGGTCGGCCGTAGCGTTCGACTAGTTTGCCGGCAGCGAGACCAATGACGCCTTCGAACCACGTGGCGGCGCTCGGATCAGTAATGTCAGGCGCCATCAGGACTAAAATTTTGTCATTAAATAATTCGGCGTCGACGATGGCGCAGCAGTGATCGACGATGCGCGCTGTTTCTGATTGACGGAGAATGTTTTGTTCGTTTAATTCATTGGCAAGTCTAGCTGCTTCGTCTTTGTCTTTGGTGATTAGCAGTTGATAGGCAGTATTAGCATGAGCGAGACGACCAGCAACATTAAGACGTGGACCGAGCTGCCAGCCGATTTGCCATTCGCTGATCACGCCTTTGATTTGAGATATTTCCGAAAGCGCTGCGATACCAAGACGAGGCTGACGATTCATTTGCTTGAGGCCTTCGCGGACGAGATAGCGGTTTTCATCGAGCAGACTGACACAATCAGCGACAGTGCCGATGGCGACTAGATCTAGAATCCTTTGACGCAGAATATTTTTGGCACTGTCGTCTAATTTAGTCAGACTAATGATGGCGCTAGCTAACTTGTAAGCGACACCGACACCGGCCAGGAACCTAAAGGGATATTTTTCGCGGGCGACGATCGGATTGATAACCAGACAATCAGGAATGTTGTCAGGAGAGCCACCGACAGTGTGGTGATCGGTGACGATGATGTCGAGGCCGATGCTTTTGGCATACTTAGCCTCTTCGATGCCACGAATACCGTTATCAACAGTGATGATGAGCTTGGCACCGCCAGCTTTAATCTCGTCGATGATACGACAAGAGAGACCATAGCCGTCACGCATACGGCTCGGAATCCAGACTTCGACTTCCGCTCGCAGCGTACTGAGTGTTTCAGTTAAGACAGCTGAAGAAGTAACGCCATCAGCGTCGTAGTCGCCAGCAATGGCGATTTTATTTTTGGCTTTGATGTGCTTGATGATGAGTTCGCAAGCTGCCTGCATGTCTTGAAGTAGAAAGGGATCATGAGGAGCAAACTCAGATTGAGAAAGGAAAGACTTCGCTGCTTCGGGAGTATTGAAGCCACGATTAATGAGGAGTTGAGTTACTACTGGCGAAAAATCCTGAAAACGGGAAATGGTTTCAGGATCAACTTGAGGAGAAATTTGCCAGAGCTTCTTTTTGAACATAGAGTGGTTGTTTTTTAAAAGTGTTTTGAAATTAAAACATTAGAGAATTAAAAATTGTTTTTGAATTTTAAATTTAAAATTTTAAATTTCAAAACAATTTCAAATGTCCCAATTTTAAATGATTAAACAATTTATTAGATACCCTACAATCCCAGTACCGCAAAAAAGCTAAACGACAACATGCTTAAGATAACAATAGCAGCCACAATAGCCCAAGCGATTTTAACAATTTGTTTACGTTTGATTTTCATATTAAGTATTTTTTAATAATTTAACAAAAGTATCACTAGGGATAGCTACTTTGCCTTTACCAGCTGCCATCATCTTTTTCTTACCTTTCTTCTGCTTATCGAGCAGCTTATTTTTACGGCTGACGTCACCACCGTAGAGCTTGGCTGTCACGTCTTTACGCATCGCCGAGATGCGTTCGGCGGCGATGATCTTGCCGCCGATCATAGCTTGTAATTTAATGACGAACATTTGTTTCGGCAGAGAGTCTTTGAGTAGTTCAACGATAGCTTTGCCGCGACTAAAGGCGTCGTCGCGATAGACGATCATAGAGAGAGACTCGACGATTTCTTCGGCGACCCAGATATCCATCTTGACCACATCAGCTTCACGATAGCCGATGAAATCGTAGTTAATGGAGGCATAGCCCGAAGAGACGCTTTTTAATTTATCATAAAAGTCGGTGAGGACTGCTGCCATCGGTAAGTCGTAGTGCAGGATTGGTCGGGTCGGGTCGATGTACTCAGTGTTCTTGTAAACACCACGCTTGGATTGGACGAGAGCCATGACTGAGCCGAGGTATTCTTTCGGCACTATGACGTCGAGACTGACCCAAGGCTCCTCGAGACTATCAATTTGTGATTGGTCGGGGAGTTGTTGCGGACTGCTGATAGTCATAATGCCAGCCTTGCCCTTGGTCTTGATCTGGTAGGCAACGCTCGGGACAGTGACGATGAGTTCGAGGCCGTGTTCACGACGCAAGCGTTCTTGGAAGATTTCTAAGTGCAGTAGACCAAGAAAGCCACAGCGAAAACCGAGGCCGAGGGCTTGGCTTTGTTCTGGCTCGTAGATGAGGGCGGCGTCATTGAGCTTCAGCTTCTCAATACCATCACGGAGCAAGGCGTAGTTATTACCTTCACTTGGGAAGATGCCAGCATAGACCATAGGTTTAGCTTCAGCATAGCCTTGTAGCGCTTCAACTAAATGCGTGTCGTCTTTGTAAATAGTAACCGTGTCACCTACTCGACAATCACCGACAGTCTTGAAGCCCGTGATGATATAGCCAATCTGACCACAAGCGAGCTGGCCGGTCGGATGATAATCCGGAGAAAAGATACCGACGTCGAGAGCTTCGCTTTTGGCGTCAGTGGCAATGAGTTTGATTTTATTATTTTTAGAAATGCTGCCGTCAACGACACGAATGTAAGCGACGACACCTTTGTACTCATCGTAGTTAGAGTCGAAGATCAAGGCGCGCAATGGCTTAGCAGGATCGCCTTGTGGTGCTGGTATTTCAGAGATAACCTTAGCCAAGATGTCTTCGACACCAGCACCAGTCTTACCAGAAGCTTGGACGATGTCGGATTCTTTGCAGCCAAGTAATTTGACAATTTCGGCAGAGACCTTCGGGACGTCAGCAGCTGGTAGGTCAATTTTATTAACTACTGGAATGATGACGAGGTCTTGTTCCATGGCAAGATAGAGGTTCGCTAGAGTTTGAGCTTGAATACCTTGAGTCGCATCGACGAGCAGGACTGCACCTTCAACGGCAGCGAGACTCCTGGAAACTTCATAGTTAAAATCGACGTGCCCGGGGGTGTCGATGAGGTTTAATTGATAACCTTGATAGTCCATGGTGACGGGAGCGAGCTTGATGGTAATGCCGCGCTCACGTTCGAGATCCATCTTATCAAGAATCTGACTTTTCATTTTGCGCATGTCAACAGTACCGGTTTTTTCAATCATACGGTCAGCGAGCGTGGACTTGCCGTGGTCAATGTGAGCAATAATGCAGAAGTTTCTAATCTTATCCATATATTCAAGAAAAACGAGATTTTATCCCGCTTTTCTTTTTAGATTAGTATAAATTGTGCTGAAAGTCAATTTACTGACGAGCCTTATTAACTGCTTCTAGTTCGCTATTTAAGTAGTTAGTTATGTCAGCATAATTGACATAGCATTTACTGGTAGAGCGGTCAAAAGCTAAAGGCAAGTGAGACAACTCCTCGCCTGATAGCTTACATAACTGAAGCACGTTTTTGAAATCAGCTAGACAAGAGGAATCCTCTGCAAGATTACATTTATCTAAAATTATTTTTTGATCTAGATTAGTACGCTTGAAGTAATTTTGCAGACGTTTACTAATATCGTTTTCGTTGAAGAATAAGATGCGTGACCACTGGAAAGTATCTTTAATAACAACAGTAGTTGACTTGTCCTTGCTATCAATAATACCGCCACTGGAAGCCGACCTAGACTCAGTGCCAAGAGGAGTGCTGGTAGTGCTTGGCGTGGTATCGACGAGAGGAGTTTGCTCTACAATATCAGATTTATTATTAATGAGAAGCCAAGTTATAATAGATATTATAAATACAGCCAGTATCCCTAAAATTATTATGATAGCTTTTTTATTCATATTTGTACTATTAACATTTAGGATCAGTCGCTTTACACTTATTTCCCTTATCATCGGTGTATACAGTATTATCCCACCAGTCGCAACGCTTTCTCTTAGCTTCAATTAGTTCACCAATAGACTCTAAATAATCAGCCTGAACAGAATAAGCATGCTGTTCAACTTGGCAATCACTATCGACAAGCCTGTCATCCATAAAATTCTGTTTAACGCAGTCGTAGTGATGAATAGCTTCATGAATCAGCGTAGACAGATTCATGAGTTCATTTGCAGCGAAGAATTCATTGTACACTGTGACAGCATTCGGACAAATGAGTTTTTTTTGCGTCACGTTAACGGTATAAGGATACTCAGCAACTACTAAACCTAGATTGCCGCCACACTTAACCTTGCTAAACGAGGCTTCCAGGTAAGCGTCGACTGCACCTAAATCAGAGACTATCTGACCCTTAGCTAGAGTTAGAGCTTTGTAAAAACTTTGTTTTTGTTGCTCGCTGCAGTTTTCAAAACTAATACTACCTGAAGATGCTGGAGGAGGCGGTGGAGGCGGAGCTGGAACAGCCACAACAGGAACAGGACTACCGGCCACTGAAGTTACTTTGGGACCGACATTGGCATTAATTTCTAACTTTTGTGCATCCAAGAAACTGCCACCCAAAGCTTTGACCGAATAATTAACAATCAAGATGCTAGCAAAGACAATGATGGCGCCGATGATAGCGTTTTTGATGATGGCAATGCCTTTGTCGACGCTAGGCTTACTACCAGCAGAGGTCATGAGGTAGAAAGAACCGATGACAAACATCAAGAGCATGAGAGCGGCCACCATACAGAGAATACACTCATAGATATTAATGCCGACTTGGATGAAATGATTGAGACCATACTTACCTTCTGAATAAGAATTGCCATCCTTAGGCACTATTTCTCGGCAGCAGTTGGTAAATGGTCGGACTGGCTGTGGATCTTCTGGTGTCGCTGGTTCAGAGACAGTGTCTGGAGTAATAATTGGCTCAAGGGCTAGTGAGCTGACTTTTGGGACGAAGCAGCTAATTGAAGCGTCGCCAGGACAGCGGAAAGGTACATTAACCGTGTAATCAGGGTATTTAGAGCGCGGTTCGCCGTCGGGGTATTTCATATTCGCCATTGTCACTGAACGACTGAAACAAATACCACCAATATCATTGCAATCTTGAGCTCTTAGACAACGCTGACCAGGAGGGCACTCGGCTAGATCCGGACCAGTACCAGACTTGATGATGGTTGGAGAATTTTTGTCATAGATGCTGCTAGCCGTGTGTTCGATACACTGGAAAGGCGAACTGATAAAAGTTTTGCCACTAGGATCAGCATAATAGTCTCTATTCCACTTAGCGTTTGCAGCTGAACAGTTAATAGCGCTAGCTGTCGAAGCTAGACCAAAGAACAAAGAAAAAACCCAAATGCCAAGAAGAATTGATTGATAGAAAGATTTCATACCAATCTATATTATCACAAAATTAGAGCTTAAACAATTTTAAATAAGCGCTTAGCATTGTTAGTAGTGGTAGTCGCCACCTTTTCAATATCCCAGTTTTTAATCTGAGCAATGCGGTTAGCCACATATTTAACAAGAACAGGCTCATTACGACGACCGCGGTAAGGCTCAGGGGTCATGAAAGGTGAATCAGTTTCGATGAGGAGCTTGTCTTCAGGCATTTTACGAATGAGCGAGTCCCATTGCTGACTAAAGGTAATGAGACCAGTGAAAGAGATAACTAGACCGAGATTAAAATACTGCCAAGCGATACTTTCGGTAGCGGAGAAGCAGTGCACAACACCCCAAGGGCGATCGGTGGGGAGGTTAGCTCGATACTGCTTGCGGAAATCTTCTAAAATTTTAATAAGGTCGTCGTGGGCTTGGCGACAGTGCAGGATGACCGGCAGATTTAATTTCATCGCAAAGACTAGTTGCTTGATGAGGACTTCTTTTTGCAACTGCTTGATTTTTTTTAGCTCCTCGATGCTGGCTTCGGGCTTGTGGTAATCAAGACCAATTTCACCGATAGCGACGACGCTGGGGAATTTGGCTAGTTGTTGGTAGAGCTCGCCGTTATAAACTTCGGCTCTGATGAGAGTTTCTACGCCAGCAATCTTTTCGTGATGGTCAAAGAGCTCATCGGGATGTAGACCAACTGCAGCATAGACACCTGATTGATAACGACTAACCATCTCCAGAGCTTTCTTTGATGACTTATAGTCAGTGCCGACTAGAACAGTAGCGACACCATTATTAATAGCCCGGCGCAACACCTCGTCGGAATCATCTTTGAAATAACTAGAATTAACATGACTGTGGCTATCAAAAAATAACATAAATTTAGATAATTGATTGGAGACGTTTGACTATTTCTGGTAGCAGTGGCGCCAAAGCATCACCAAAGTTCATAAGGAATGGCGCAAAACGAGAACTGGCAAGGAGCTTAGCCAAGGCGCTTGCCGCTGGAGTATAGCGAGCGATCATATAGAGAAAAAGTCCAAGGACGAAACTCCCCTCCACTAAGCCGAGGAGTGCCCCAGCTAGACGATTGATAGTTTTGAGGAAAGGAATGATTGTCAAAATGCCGTAGAAGCGATCGACAATCATAAACAAGAGGCCGATTAAGCGACTAACGACCGTGAAACAGATGATGAAAGCCAGAACCTTGATCAAATTATCATAGCCAAAGTGAAAAGGCTCAATCCAAGAAAAGACAGTTAGATAAACTCGACTAGCCACCCAAGCACCAGCAAGGACTCCAGCCATACTGCCAACGATTTTGATCAAACCAAAGAAAAGGCCATAGAAGACGAAGCCGGCGAGGACTAGTAATAAGACTATGTCTATTATTGGGAGCATTGTTTTAGAATTTCTAATTTAAAATTTAAAATTATAAATTAATAAAGCTTATACCTCAACTCTCTTAAATACTGCGCAGAAATCTCAAAATACTGTTCGCTATCCGGGGCTCGACAAATTGCTTTCACCTCACACTCACCAGTAGTGTCATTAGCACAACTAGTTTTTTTCTCAAAACAGAGACTAGGACAAGGACTCACTGTGGCGTTATTGCAGCGCATAATATTAGCGCCAACAAAGAGCAGAGAGCCGATGATGAGAAGGAGCAAAATGAGACTTAGTCCGCGCATAGATTAAGATAGACGTGCAAATAATGGTTCGCTTTTTTTAATAGGCTTGGCCTCAAGAGTAGTAATAATCTTAGCAGCGCTAGTTGGCAAGAAAGGCAAAAGCAGCTTACCTAAGTCGTAGAGAGCCTGAGCAAGTGGTGCCAAAGACTCGTGTAGCTCCTTAGGGTCAGTGATCGTCCAAGGCTTGGTGCGGGTAATGATTTCGTCGGCAACCTTCACCTCTTCCCAGAGACGAGCCAGAGCCCCGCTAAAATCGTAGTTAGCTAAACACTTATGATAGTCTTCGAGTAAGGAGCTGTTAGCACAAGCCTGTAGTTCGATAGTGAGATTGTTTTTTTCGATGAGAGTGGTGACGCGAGCGAGTAGATTACCAAGGCCATTAGCCAGATCGGCATTATACTTAGTTAAGAATTTATCCAAACTAAAGTCACCATCAGCTAGAGTGATAGCAGCAAGGAGATAGTAGCGAACAGCGTCAGTGCCGTACTTCTCAACTAGCTCAATAGGACTAACCACATTGCCAAGGCTCTTAGACATCTTTTGACCATCAGAAGTGATGAAACCGTTGATAAGGACCTGCTGGGAATTAGCGACACCGGCCGACATGAGCATAGCCTGCCACATGGCGGTTTGCTGACGTAAATTGTCCTTACCACAGATCTGTACCCCAGGCCAAAACTTATTAAAATTTTCTAAATTAGCTGGCCAGCCAAGACAAGAGATGTAATTGACGAGTGCGTCAAACCAGACATACATCACCTGCTCGGCATCGTCAGGCACCGCCACACCCCAAGGCATCTTGGTCTTGAGACGAGAGATACTGAAGTCAGAAAGACCCATTTCCACGAATTTAATAATTTCGTTGAATTTAGTCTGCGGACGAACGAAGTTAGGATTAGTTTTATAGAAATTTAAGAGTGGCTCCTGATACTTAGAGAAGCGGAAGAAATAATTTTCTTCATCGATAATCTCTAACTCACGATCAGGGTGATCAGGACAGCGATCATTAACCAGATCAGAATCGGTTTTTTCTAATTCACAGCCGACACAATATTTGGTCTGATAATTTTTCTTGTAAATATCACCGGAAGCCAAACAACGACGCCAAAATTCTTGAGCAGCTGCTTCATGAGCAGAATCAGTAGTGCGAATAAAGCTGTTGTAACTCAAGTTTAAAGATTCTTTGAGGATATTAAATTTGCTAGCCATTTGGTCGCAATAGTCTTGAGCGCTAATCCCCTGCTCTTTGGCTTTATTATAAATCTTCTGACCATGCTCATCGACACCGGTATTAAAGAAGACTTCATTACCTAGCTCGCGTTGATAACGAGCTAAGACGTCAGCACGAATAATTTCTAAAGCAAAACCAATATGTGGTTCAGCGTTGACATAAGGGAGAGTGGTAGTGATGTAGTAATTTTTCATATAGTGAATTCAGAATACTAATTAAGGTTTTCCCGCCTTTCGTTTAAATACTTACCCCATTCTTCAGCGACAGTAACAAAGATCTTAAAGGGAGCTTCGATGACGAAGTCGAAAAAGAAGATAAAGATGTTAATGCTGGAGAATTTGCCAGAGAGCCATTTACCAGTAGAGATAATAGGGATGTAGAGGAAGCTCCAGAGGAAGGAGAAGATTGTTTCCTTGCTTTCAACGACAACCAGGGAGCGGGCATTACGCTTAATACGAATGGCGAAGAAGCTAGCAAAGGCCAGGAAGAAGACAAAGATAAGCATACTAACATGACTGAAGTTTAACTGCTCTAAAATCCAAAGAATTGAACCAAAGGAGAGAATAAAGGTAGCAGCATAAATTAGACCAAAGAAAAAACCAAGTACGCCACCTCGCTTGGACGGCTTCTTGAGCGTAATAGGGCTTTTGCGAGCCTTTTCAAGGAATAAAATTTCTTCGATACCAGCAAGAATCTTGGCGGTATTGTCATCACCAGGTAGCTTGGTTAAAGCAACGGCCAAGAAGAGCATGACAGCTGGGGTACAGATATTGATTAATAGAGCTAGCGTACTTGGCTCTTCACCGAAAAATTTAATAGCTGGAATTTCTAAAGCCAAGACAAAGACTGATTTGGTTAGGAAGATATAAACAATACTGCGAGAGACGCTGCCCCAAAGCCGAGACTTAGCTTGTTTATAGCGTTTAGCACAAGCCTCACGAGCCTGAGTAGCAAAATACTTGCCGTCACGATGCATAGCCTCGTAAACCTGCTTAGGGTTTTTTGATAAGACATCTTGGAGAATCTGGAAATAGACAGTGTACTTGTAGACAATTTTATTGAGTTGGTTTTTGAGAGGATGGGCCAGCTGATAACTAATAGCATTACGAATTGACTCAAGATCAAGGGCGATTTTATCAATGACACTATCATCAGCGTTTTTCCAAGCTGGGCAATAATACTGCCACAAGACAAAACCTAGAATATCATCTTCGTTAAGCTTGAGGTAGTTGCGATAAATAGAAAGGTAGATTTGTACGCCAAGATCATCTTGATAAGGCAGGTCTTTAGGCAGTTCAATCACCTTAGATAAGACCTCGTAAAAACTAGTTACCAAAGCCTCCTTAGCAGCGCTGTGACTAAGATTATCCTCAATTTCACTGGCAGCGATATTAATAATCCAAGCAGTGAATTGCTGCTTACGTTCCTGATCTTTAGTGCCACGATTTTGTGACCAGTAGTAAAAAGTAGCTTGGCGGAGCTTAAAATATTTATTGAGGATGCCGGCAACTTCACTAATTTTAGCTTCAGGCAGGCTGTTGTTAGCTAAGTAACCCGCTCTAATTAATTCAGTTAGCAGGACGCTCGCTATACGATCTGGCTCTAGATTAGTGCCGCGACCGACACCTTCGATGACAATGAGACGCTTGAGAATACGAGCAATAGCACCGCGACGCAGGACAAATTCTTCACGATAGTCAACTGAATTACGAATCTTCTCGTAATAAAAAGACATCTTGGACATGAGGTCCGAGACACGAATTTTAGCCCCGTCATCAGCATCGCCATGTTCGGAAAAGCTCAGATTCATAGCCTGAAAAATCTTCTTGCCTTCGTGAGACAAAGTTAGGCTAGAGCTATTTGATTGGACTTTAGTGAAAGCTGGACTAGGCATAGAAAACTAATTTCAAATGATAAATTTCATACCGCAAGGGTACTCGGAATTTCAAAACAATTTTTAATTTTTGAATTTTATAATTTTTAAATAAATCCTAAATTGCAAATCCTAAAAACCTCTGTCATTCTGGAGTGAAGCGTAGCGAAATGATAGAATCTTATGCCACAAGCTCTTTCTGGATTATACGACAACTGATGTTTATTAGTAAATCTATGGCAATAATAACACTAATATACCAGTCTGGTCAATATTGATTTGGTGTTTTTTTGCTAATTTCAGCTATTTTAGTTGCCAATTACCTTGCTCATTAATAAGCTCTCCAGCACAAGCAAAGCCGGCAGCCTTACTGTGACCGCCGCCGCCCATAA
>CAYSXQ010000006.1:33502-39059 GCA_964435085.1 uncultured Gammaproteobacteria bacterium
AGCTCTCCAGCACAAGCAAAGCCGGCAGCCTTACTGTGACCGCCGCCGCCCATAATTCTAGCTAGTGCCCCGACATTAATGCTGTCACTGGCTGTACGCCAAGAGCCTTTGATTAGTCCGGGCCGTGCCTCTTTGAGCAATAACAAGGCTTTAACATTGCCAAGGCAGACCAGCCAGCCAGCCAATTCGTCAGTAATAGCTTCAGTGACTTGATACTTGGCGAAGTCCTCGTAAGTCAGAACTGTATAAGCAAAACCGTACTCCTCATTAATCTTAAGACGAGAGAGGGCAAGTCCCCAGAGCTTGAGGCCAGCTAGACTTTGACCATGAAAAACTTGCTTAATAATAGCTGGTAGCCGAGCACCTCGCCACAACATCTGAGCAGCGATAGTAATAGTAGAACTACTAGTAGCAGGATAGATAAAGCCGCCAGTGTCAGAAGCAAGGCCTAACAAGATGCCGCGAGCCATCTCCTGAGAGATTTTTAGATGATTGCTTTGACAGAAATTATAAATTAATTCAGTGGTAGCACTAGCATTAAAACGATATTCCAAATCAGATAGAGACTCAACTTTAGGATGATGATCTATTTCAATAAAAAACTGACCGGACTTGCGCGCTAAAATAAAAGGAGCAAGACCAGTGCGATCAAGACTGCCACAATCAAGGCTAATAATCAGATCGAAGCTAACAAAAAGCTGATCATCCATTTCACTAATAGCCTGAGCTAAGTGAGGCAGATAATGATAACTCGGGTCGAGAGGTGTGCGGCAATAGGCTTGATAGTTTTTATTAAGACTTTTTAATATGCAACTAAAGACTGAGAGCGAGGACAAAGCATCACCATCAGGATTATAGTGAGTGATGATCAAAATTTTCTGAGCTGCGATTATTTTTTGATAGATTTGCTGTTCAATAGGCATAGCGGTGAGCTAAATTTAGAAAGCCGGTAAACAAAAACCCCTAGCGGGGTTCTTGACTAATTTGATTGAAAAGTTCTTCGAGGCTATCGGCGCGCCGTGGACGATTGTCTATACGCCAGACCAGGCGCGGAGTAAATTTCATCTTGAGTTGCTTAGTAATTTGTTTGCGAAGATTAGGACTAGCGGCTCGGAGTGCGGCCAATGCCTGACCATAAAATTTATCTGGCAAAACTGAAATCAAAACCTTAGCACTCTTGAGATCAGGACTAGTTTCAACTTCAACAATAGTAATCATGGCACCCATGAGCTGAACTTGCTGATTAACAGTAGCAGCCAGTAGTGAGCGAATCAATTCATTAACCCTATCCATTCGATCCATAATGATTACTTAACCTTACGGAAGATTTTTTCTTCCTGATAGACATGAAGAATATCATCAACTTCAATGACAGGCTTACCAACATAACTAATACCACACTCGATACCTTCTTCAATCTGGTCAGTTTCTTCTTTGCCGACCTTGAGAACACTGAGCTGACCAGTAGCAAGTAGCTCATGGCCACGGAAAACTTCAATCAAAGAATCGCGCTTCACTAAGCCGCTAATAACCTTACCACCAACAATCATACCCTTCTTCTCACTGCGGAAGATAGCAGCAACTTTTAGCTTACCTAGATCAACTCGTCTAATTTCTGGCTTGACCATTTCCTGGATCTGAGCCTTGAGATCATTTAATAAATCGTAAATAATTTTATAGGATTTCAGTGGCACAGATGAACTACGAGCCTGCTCTTCAGCAAGCGGCGCAGCCTTAACGTTAAAGCCAATAATTTGTGCCTTACTGGAAACAGCCCGACTAATATCGCTTTCACTGATGTGACCAAGGCCTTTGAAAATAATCTTAACCTTCACACCTTGAGTTTCCATTTTAGAAATAGAGCTTTCGATAGCTTCGCCACTACCCAAAGTATCACTTTTGATGACAAGGTTAATGCGTGGGCCGTCGTCATTATCTGCCTCAGCAATAACCACATTGTCAGTGACAGCTGGACGGAAATTTTTCAACTTAGCCTTTTGACCGCTAGCCACCTCGATGATATCACCAACAGCTGGAGCAACCTTAAAACCAATAATCTTAGCTGGCATAGCTGGTGCCACTGCTACTAAATTTTGACCCAAGTGATTTTTCATCGCGCGTACTCGACCGTAGTCAAAACCGTTGCAAGACAAATTGTCACCGACACGCAAAGTACCATTTTGCACCAAGATAGTAGCAACTAAACCTTCACCTTGATCAACCCGAGATTCAACGACGGTGCCGATGCCGGCTGCCGTTGGATTAGCCTTAAGACTATCTTCGTTAATATCAGCTACCAAGAGCAAGGTATCAAGCAATTCGATAATGCCTTTGTTTTCTTTGGCCGAAACCGGAGAACAAATAGTTTTACCGCCCCAGTCCTCAGGAACTAAGAGTAATTGATTAGATAATTCACGCTTAACTTTGTCGAGATCAGCGTCAGGCTTATCGATTTTGTTAATAGCAACAATAAAAGGAATCTTAGCTGCTTCAATGATGCGATAGGCTTCGATAGTTTGTGGCTTCACGCCGTCATCAGCAGCCACGACCAAGATGGCAATGTCAGCAACTTTGGCACCACGATTACGCATAGCAGTAAAGGCTTCGTGACCAGGAGTGTCAATGAAAGTAATCAAACGACCGCGACGCTCAACTTGATAAGCACCGATATGCTGAGTGATACCACCAGCTTCGCCGCCCATGACATTGGTATTACGAATAGCGTCGAGGATCTTAGTCTTACCGTGGTCAACGTGACCCATAACAACAACAACTGGCGGACGAACAACTAAACTAGCTTTGTCTTCACTGTCTAGAACTTGTTGGATTTTTTCTGATTGATCGACATGCTTATCAGCTTCTTCGTTTTCATTAAGAACAACATCAATGCCTAAATCAGCACCAATAACGACAGCAGTTTCGTGGTCAATTTTTTCATTAAGCGAGGTGAAGATACCGTTTTTCATCAATTCTGCCAAAATACGGTTGACTGGCACGCCAGTCAAAGTAGCAAAATCACGAACAGTAACCAAACGATCAACTTTAATGGTTTTGGAAATTTCGCGAGCAGCTGTAGCACTAGCCTCCTGACGACGAGCTTCTTCGGCCTGTCTCTCCAGTCGGCGCATAAAAGCAGGCCACTGCTGCAAAATCTTACGAGCAGTCTGGTTGTCTACCTTAATAGCCTTAAAACCAATATCAAAACCGAGAGCTGGTAATTTCTCTCGTAAATAATTAGGGCTAACTTTTAATAGACGGGCTAGTTCGGTGACATTCATAGACTAAGATTAAACAAAAAGACAACAACAAGAATAAAGCTTATTATTGTGAGTAATAATTTCCTTAATATTAAAACAAAAATACCAAAAAGTCAATCCTAATTGATTAGCATAGCATCGCCATAGCTATAGAAACGATAAGCTTGCCCAATAGCCTCTTGGTAAGCCTGTTTAATGTTATCCTGGCCAGCCAAGGCACTAACCAACATCAATAGCGTTGATTTGGGTAAATGAAAATTGGTAATAAGCCCGTCAACTACTTTGAACTGGTAAGGAGGGTAGATGAAGATATCCACCCAAGCAGAAAAGTTTTTGTTTTTTAACTCTCGGCTCTTGAGATAATCACCCAGATCAAGATGACTGAAGGTGTATTCTAAAGCACGAGCGCTGGTAGTACCAACAGCAATAACTCGCCTGCCTGCCCGCTTAGCTTTAATAATTTTTTCAATTAGTTCGGAGTCTATCTCTGCCCATTCGCTATGAATTTTATGATCTTCAACATTATCAACTTTGACTGGTAGGAAGGTGCCTAGTCCGACATGCAGAGTTAAGTATTCCACCATGACACCAGCATCTTTTATCTTCGCTATCAGTTCGGGCGTGAAATGTAAACCGGCAGTAGGAGCAGCAACACTACCCTGTTTATCCTCAGCGGCATAAACGGTTTGATAATTGTTTTTGTCAGCATGATAAGCAGCTTTGTCTTGTCGTGCCTTGACGATATAGGGAGGCAAAGGGATCTGACCGATTCGATCTAATTCGTCCATCAAATCTTTGGCAGACAGATTGAAGCTAATTAGCCAAAGTCCGCCTGAATAAGATTCAATGACTGTGGCTGTCAGTTTTTTTGACAAAATAATCTCTGAGCCCAATTGCACGCGACCTTTAATTAATACTTCCCACTCGCTACCAATATTTTTACTAAGAAAAATTTCTACTGCACCGCCTGTAGTTTTCTTGCCAGTAAGTCGCGCTGGAATAACCTTAGAATTATTAGCAATTAACAGATCGCCGGGACGCAAATAATCTAATAAATCAAAAAAATGTTTGTGCTCGAGAGCACCGGTCTCTTTGTTTAAAACCAGAAGACGAGCAGCATCGCGCTTAACCGTCGGCTCAGTAGCAATTAATTCAGGTGGCAGATTGTAATCAAATTCTGATAGCTGCATATAGATTATATTCCCCTCTTCTAGAGTGGTGCCCGCTAGGGCGGGGTATGTCGGCGTAATCGCAATTGGTTTTTAATAGACCTTTGGTCGAAGTAGAAAACATACCCTGGCCTCCGGCCACCCCTCTCAAGAGGGGAATATTTTAGTTCTCCCTAAATGCTCATAGGCAGCTGGCGTAGCGATACGACCACGTGGCGAACGATCTATTAAGCCAAGTCGCAAAAGAAAAGGCTCATAGACTTCTTCGATTGTAGCAACATCTTCGCCGGTAGCGGCAGCGATGGTCGAGAGACCAACTGGGCCACCATTAAATTTATCAATAATTATTTCTAAGATTTGGCGATCAACAGCGTCTAGTCCGATCTGATCAATTTCTAATAAATCCAGAGCTCGGCGACAATTGACTAGGTCCATAGTGCCTTCGTGCCTAACTTGGCAGTAGTCACGCACGCGCCTAAGTAAACGATTAGCAATACGTGGCGTGCGCCTAGCGCGCATAGCAATCTCACCAGCAGGCTCAGTCTCTAACTCAATCTGTAAGATACGGGCACTGCGATTAATGATACTCTGCAATTCATCATTTTCATAAAAATCCAAATGATAGACCATGCCGAAGCGATCACGCAGCGGCGAAGACAAGAGACTAACTCTAGTGGTCGCGCCAATGATAGTGAACTTAGCCAGATTAAGGCGTAAAGTTTTGGCCGAAGGGCCCTTGCCAATAATCAGATCAAGCACATAATCCTCCATGGCAGGATAAAGGATTTCCTCCACAGTCTTATTCAAACGATGGATTTCGTCAATAAAGAGAATGTCGCCATCAGCAAGATTAGTCAAAATTGCGGCAAGATCGCCGGCCTTTTCGATAGCCGGACCACTAGTAACCCGCATACGACCAGACATTTCATTGGCAATAATGTGAGCCAGCGTAGTCTTACCGAGACCAGGAGAACCGTAGAGCAAAATGTGCTCAAGAGTCTCGCCTCTGCCCTTAGCAGCTTCAATCAAGATGCTAAGATTGTCTTTAACTTTAGTCTGGCCAACATACTCGGCTAGAGCCTTGGGACGCAAGGTTAAATCCAGCAGATTATCGCCGTCGATGGTCTCGGG
>CAYSXQ010000006.1:39159-51587 GCA_964435085.1 uncultured Gammaproteobacteria bacterium
CCATGGTGATAGAAGATTATATAAGCGATGACTAGTAGTGAGTATTGGATAATTAAAAATCTCTTAGTGGACCAAGTCATACCGCTGTAGTGCCAATTGGAGAGTGGCCAGAAGATCTTGGTTGGGAAAGACTTGGCGCTGTGAGTAAAGATATCAATGAAGATATGAAGTAGCCAACCAGTCCAAGCAATCATCATGTCATGAGAACCGAAAAACCAAAAAATAACAAAGACTAGAGACCAAAAAATTAAACTATGAGTAAACTTATAGACTTGAAAAACTCTAGCAGGAATATAGCTATGTGGAATCTTTTTAAAAAATAAAACTTTCTTTAAAAATTCTATATTATAAACACTAGAAAAACTGATTAGATCCGGCAAGACACCAAAGGCAATAGACCACCACCTTGGACCAATAGGTAGATCTTGATAAACTAGGTTGTTAATAAGGGCGTGAGATAGTATGTCCATAAACAAGTGTTTTCAGTTAGCTTCCTGAAGTGAAAATTAATTTTTTGCTTAATCTTAAATAAAAAAATAAATAGTAAACTTTTGTCATTATATAATAAAGAATTTGCCTTGCCAAGGCGAGACTAGCTTGACTATTTAGCAAGCTGTGTTAAGATGGAAGCTCTTAAATAATAGCGGACAGCTTACTGCTTGTTCGTTAGAAACTGCTTGAAAGGTGGTCTCCCCTCCTTGATTATCTCTTGAGCAAAATTTCTAACAACAAGTGGTAAATTGGCCGCTATTTTTTATTAATTTCGCCTTTAAACAAATTGCCACGTTCTTTGTAGTTTTTAAAGAGACCGAAAGAAGCGCAAGCAGTAGACATAAGGACAATGTCATTCGCTACCGTCTGTTGATCAGCTAAAGACACTGCCTCAGCCATTGATTTGGCAATTTTAATTTTTTTAGCATCAAAACCAGCGGCTAGCAGATCTCTTTTTAGTCTAGGCGTGGCTTTACCAGCAAAGAGAATGACAAATTTAACACGCTTCTTAATTTCTTTAGCCAAAGTCTTAAAATTAGCACCCTTGTCAGCTCCACCAGCTAATAAGATGATTGGTTCGGTGAAAGATTTGAGAGCGATAATAGTTGATTCTGGCGTAGTAGCGAAGCTGTCGTCGTAATATTTAATATTGTTCTTACTGGCGACTAGCTCTAAACGGTGCTCAAGCCCTTTGAACTTTTTAACCGCTTTAGCCACCGTCTCGGGATTGATTTTTAAAATTTGAGCGACAGTTTCGGCCGCGGCAATATTTTCTTTGTTGTGAGAGCCAACTAATTGCGATGGCCAGTCAGATTTAGTGAAATAGATAATGCGACCCTGGCCGACAGGATTTTTGTCAGAGATAGCGAGAGCTAATTTATCATTAACAACGAAGAAGTCGCTTGGTTTTTGGAAACGAGCGATGTTTAATTTGGCTTCGCGGTAAATCTTTAGAGTCTTATGGTAATTAGGATTATTAGGATCAGCTGGGGCTAGGTGCTCTGAACTAAAATTAGTAAAGACAGCGATGTGGGGAGAGCTATGAAAATCTTCTAATTGAAAACTAGATAATTCTAAGACGACAAAAGAGGTTTTAGTTAACTTAGCTAAAAAATCAAAGGGTGCGATGCCGATATTACCACCAATATAGACCGTTTTCTTAGCTTCCTTGAGAATAGTGTAGATCAAAGATGAAGTAGTGCCTTTGCCTTTAGTGCCAGTGACGCCGATGATATTTTTAGTTGGACAAAGGTCCATAAATAATCTCAGAGGACTTGTGATAATAATTTTTTTGTTAGCTGTTTGCGCAGCCTTAATACTTGCTTCGGCTAGCGGCCAACCTGGTGAACGAAAGAGCAAATCGTAACGTTCTAAATTTTGATTATAACCAGCGCCTAGTTGCCAGAAGACATTAGTGTACTTATTTAATAATTTAAATTTGTCACCAAGCGATGCTTGATTATGTCCATCACAGACAGTAAAGATGGCTTTGACTTTGCGCTTGAGACAGTAATTAAGCAAGGCATAGTTTTCGACGCCGAGGCCCAGGAGAGCAATTTTTTTATTATTTAAATTTTGGAGATTCATATTTTTATTCCCCTCTTCTAGAGGGGAATTAATCTAGTCCAACTTTTTTTCTTGAAGCTTTTTTGGCAGATTGTTGCTTTTTAGCCTTCAGTAATTTCTCTTGCTCACTAAGTGAGCGACGTTTTTGCTGACGCTTGATTTTGGATTTACGAGCTTTTTCGCTAGCAGCGGCTTTGAGCTCAAAAGCAGCGAGCTTTTGTTCGAGAATGCGGAAAGCTTCGAGACGATTAGCGATCTGGGTGCGGTGCTTGTCGCAACGAACAATCAGGCCGCTAGGCATGTGTTTTAAAATGACACAAGTCTCTACCTTGTTAACATTCTGACCACCGGCGCCAGAAGATCTAGCGAAGGTCATTTTGATATCTTTTTGTCGCAGGGACATATATTTATTTGATAGGTTCCATCTCTTCCCAGTTCTCACCGACCTTTGCATCCACCAAGATAGGAACTGAAAGTTCTAGGACATTTTCCATGAGCGGCTTGATAGCAGCGGTTAGTTCTGAGACCAGTGATTTATTAACTTCAAAAACTAATTCGTCGTGAACTTGCATGATCATTTTAACTTTACCGGCATACTTGTCTTCCAGCATGGCATCAACCTTGATCATGGCCAGCTTAATCATATCAGCCGCCGTACCCTGGATTGGAGCATTAATAGCGGCGCGTTCGGCGCTCTTAGCAATCATCATAACCGAGGATTTGATATCTGGTAAGTAGCGCTTACGGCCAAGTAGAGTTTTAACGTAACCTAAACTACGAGCTTCGACTAGGACTTGATCCATGTAGTTTTTGATACTGGAGAAGCTTGTAAAATAGGCGTCGATAAATTTTTTGGCGTCAGCGTAGCTAATGCCAGTTATTTGAGCGAGGCCATGTGGCCCCTGACCATAAAGCAAGCCGAAGTTAATGGCTTTAGCGGCACTACGCATTTCTTTAGTCACCTCTTCGGGGCTGACGTTGTTAATTTTCGCCGCTGTGGCGCGGTGAATATCACCACCAGCCTTGAAGGTTTCAATCATCGTCGCGTCGCCAGACATGTGAGCCGCGAGACGTAGCTCGATTTGTGAATAGTCGAGAGCAAGTAGTACCGAGCCCTTAGGAGCGACGAAACCTTTGCGCATCTGGCGACCGAGATCGGTGCGCATGGGGATATTTTGTAAATTTGGATTGATACTTGAAAGCCTGCCGGTTGCAGCAATGGTTTGGTTGTAACAAGTATGCAGACGGTCAGTCTTAGGGTTAATTAGTTTAGGCAGAGCCTTGATATAAGTCGAGGAGAGCTTGGATAATTCGCGGTATTCTAAGATCAGCGGCACGATAGGATGAGCATCTTTCATCTTGGCGAGTTCGTCAGCGCCAGTAGAGTGGCCGGTCTTGGTTTTAGCAATGCCTTGAGTAGAGATGTCTAGATCTTCAAAGAGGACAGTGCGTAATTGCTGGACACTATTAATATTAAAATCGCGTCCAGCTAGTTCATAGATTTTCTTAGTCAGCTTGGTGAGATCCTTATCAGTTTGTTTGTCGAGTTTGTGCAAATAATCCTGATCTAGTAAGACACCGTGATTTTCCATTCTACCCAGGACAGTAGTGAGGGGAATTTCCATATCATCAAAAATACTGGTCAATTCTTCTTGCTCTAAAATTGGTCTAAGCTTAGAAGACAAACGCCAAATAAGATCAGCTTCCTCGCTGGCGTAAGTAGCTAATTTTTCAAGAGCTACTTGCTCCCAATTAATCTTAGTCTTGCCCTTACCCAGCAATTCCTCACTGCTGATTTTTTCTAAATTAAATTCGCGCAAAGCTAGATCAGCCAAGCTATGTTTATTACTATCAGAATTTAGTAAGTAGCTTGCTATCATGACATCAAAATTAATGCCTTGTAGATCAGAGTCATTGCACCAGAGGAACTTAAGAGTGCTCTTAATATCGTGGCCGTATTTTTTAATCTTAGGATCAGCTAAAACTGTGAGCAGCTCTTTGAGCCAAGAGGCCTTGGAGTCAGTGCTAAATAAACTAGCACTGTTAACGCCGGCCAGATTAACAAAATAGCCCTCGCCATCTTGCCAAGAAAAGCTCATGCCGAGGATAGAGTCGTTCCAGTTATCAATACCAGCGGCCTTGAGGTCACAAGCAAAGGCTTCTTGTTTCTTGAGATCTGTCAGAAACTTTTTAAAATCGGCTTCGCTATTGATTAATAGATAATTGGTTTTGATAGCCTTATAGACTGGCTTATCCTCTGATTTTTGGACCTTAGCAATGGTTTCGGAGACGGGCGTTTTGTCATCGCAGAGCTCTTTAAGACGTGGTAAAAGGCTACGAAATTCCAGCGAGGCAAATAAGTCTACGGCTGGCTGTAATTGAAAATCACCAAAACGACAAGCTTCTAAATTAAAATCAAAAGGCACGTCGGTTCTGATGGTCGCAAGGCGCTTACTTAAGAAAGCCGTATCTTTGTGCTCGACTAACAGTTCAATGGTCCGAGCTTTAAGGCTCTTTAATTTGTCCAAATCTTTCTTGTCGATAGCCTTGTAAAGAGTTTCTATGTCGCCAAATTCTTTGATAAGTTCAGTGCCAGTCTTTTCGCCAATACCTCTCACACCCGGAATATTATCAGCTGTATCCCCTCGCAGAGCCTTGTAGTCAATGAGCTGGATTGGGTCGAATTCGTAACGAGCGCGGACAGCCGCAATGTCATAGAGGACGCTTTCGGAAATACCACGACTCATAGCATAAACAAAGGTTGATTCGTTGACTAATTGAATGGCGTCCATATCGCCAGTGACGATAATAGCATCGATATCACTATCGATTAGTTTCGTAGTTGTACCGATGACGTCATCAGCTTCAAAGCCGGCCACTTCGTAGATAGGGATATTCAAGATGCGAACAATTTCTTTGACGCGCTCAAATTGATCATAGAGCTCTTGAGGCGCTTTGGCTCTAGTCGCCTTATACTCTTTGTATTCTTCATGACGAAAAGTCGGACCTTTTAAGTCAAAGGAGACGGCGCAATACTTAGGCTTAAATTCTTTGATCGATTTGAGCAAGAAATTAGCAAAGCCATAGACAGCATTAACCTGCTCGCCGCTCTTAGTCGTCATAGTCGGCGGCAAGGCATGGAAGCTGCGATGAACGATGGCATTGCCATCAAAGATGAGGAATTTTGGTTTATTTTTCATGAGACAATCATAACTAATTTGCTGAGAAAAAACAATGATAAAAATAAAAAGATCCCTAGCTAGAGATCTTTTTACTTTTTCGATTTTACTTTTTACTTATTGTCACGGGCATTCTTCAGAGCCTTAGACCACCAGAGCAGCTGAGTGATCATAGCGCTGGCCTTGTCAGTCAAAGAAGCGAAGAGTTCGCCGGCATTAGCCTGACCAAAGAGAACCGGGAAATACTGTTCGCCATTAATATGAATAGCGTCATGGATAGGAGCCATATGTAATTCAATGGCATTGAGTCGGAGCTGCTCGACAGCGCGAGCGCCGCCATTACTACCGTAGCTAACAAAGGCCACTGGCTTATTATTCCACTCTTGATAAACCCAGTCGAGAGCGTTCTTGAGGACTGCAGAAGTGCCGTGGTTGTATTCTGGAGTGACAATGACAAAGGCATCAGCTTCGGCAATCTTGAGGGTGAAACGAGCTACAGCTTCGTTCTCAAAAGGCTTGGATTTGTAAAGAGCACTAGCAGCTTCATTGAAAAATGGCATGTCGTAGTCACGTAAATCAAGCACTTCGACACTAGTGTCAGCTTGTTTTTTGAGCTCTTCGCTAATCCAAGTGCCAGCCTTGTCGCCAAAGCGAGCTTCACGAGTACTACCGATAATTACTTTGATATTTGTCATAGATTTGGGAAATTAGGATAAATTATTTAATAAACTAAGAGGAAAGACTGACTAATGCTCATGTTTTTTAAAATCGTAGCGTAAGATTAGTTCGACATGACGCAGCGGCTTATTATTTTTTTCGCCAAAGGTCCAATGATGACGAGCGATGATTTTTTTCTTAGCGCTATTGCTAATAGCCTCGTCCTTGGCGACATAGAAACCGATGTGGCGATGACCACGAGCTTCTTCCCAGACCAGAATATCACCGATATTGGGCCTCGCAACTTTAGTCCAGCCAGAACTTTCTAGATCAGTGATGGTAGTAGTGACGGTACCATGCATGCGCTTGATTAAGCCAAAGATAGTGCAGACGCTGGAAACAAAAAAGGCGCAAGACAATTCACCGCCTAACATCACATCGCTTGAGCGACCATTAGTTAGGGCGTAAAAATTTTGAAAAGTCTTAGCGCCAACGCTATTATTAATGAGCGCCAAAAAGCTTTTGGCTAATTGACGCTCGATTTTGATTGACTTATTAGGCATAGATTCTGAGATAAGAAAATTATTCTGTAATGGTAACTTGAGTGTCAGGAGAGACTAATGATAGCAACTCCAACAAATCGTCTTCAGCAAGAGCAATGCAGCCGTCAGTAGGACTGTAGGTAGGACGAGCAATGTGCATAAAAATCGCGCTACCAAGACCTGCCACAGGCTGATCATCGTTGTAACCCAAAGGAATGATGAGATCATAGACCTCGTCTTCTCGCCAAAGCTTTTCATGTGAACCAGCATAAGGCAATTTCACATAAGTATTATACTCTGGCAAATTGATATCATCACTCCAGCCATCATCGATAGCTAGAGCCTGACTAGGCAGAGCTGTTTGAGGAGCTTGCTCAAATCTATCAGGTCGATAGTAAAGCTTACGCATAGCAAAGGAGCCAATCGGCGTAGCGCCGTCACCTTCTCGCTTATTGAGCAAAATTCCACCACGACCTAAAGCGCAGCGATAATCTTTGCCTTGAAAGCTTAGAATACCATTAGATTTAACAACAATATTATTCATAAATTATGATTATAAGTTAAACAATTTTGATAAAGTACCGAAAAGTGGACCCAGTCGGACTCGAACCGACCACCTCCTGCTTGCAAAGCAGGCATTCTACCAGATGAACTATGGGCCCATAAGTCTCTTATACTAGCAGTAATTAAGCTAAAAGTCAAGGTTAATTATATTGAGTCAGTGGCGAAAAGACCCAAATGATAAACTTATCAATTAAACTAAAGGCTGTCAGGAAGCCTAGGAAAACAATCAAGATGCCAATAAGCTTGTAACCAAGGCGACTACCGCCGTCAGTGCCTAGGTATTTATCAAAGAATTCGATGCGACCAAAGAATTCTAGAATACCGTCAGTCTTAATAATAAAGGCGTAAGTGCCGATAAAGATAAAGACGGAGCCGATCAGGAAGTTGAGGATTGTTTTTAACATAAAATAAAAAGTCGAAAGTCGTAAGTCAGATCGTCTTTCGACTTTAGACTTTCGACTAATAGTTTACCACAAAGCTCAAACAAGGTTAAGCTGATTAGTAAACCACATAACTAAGCGGATTAGTTCGCTTGCCATTAATCATAACTTCAAAGTGGACGTGTGGACCAGTCGAGTGACCAGTCGAACCCATAACACCTATATTCTGCCCCTTAGAGACGCTGTCGCCAGCTTTGACAGCAAAGGCAGACATGTGAGCATAACGCGTTTGCTTGCCAGCGCCGTGGTTAATAACAACCTGATAGCCGTAACCACCAGCATTCCAACTAGCTGTCTCAACGATACCGTCGGCGGCGGCGTAAATTGGCGTGCCGGTCTTATTAGCAATATCCAAACCGTTATGCCTCCAAGAGTAGTACTGAGTGACAGTATGACCAACTGTTGGCCAAGCCATCTTGCCGCCAGCAACAATCTGAGTAGAAGGATCTTTACCATTAATATAAAGGGGCTTAGTGCTTGCTGGCTTCGTACTAGGCTTCTTAATAGTGGCAACTACAACTTTGCGACCACCCGGAACCAAAAGGCTTTGGCCAACCTTGAGCATGGCAGATCCAGACAGGCCGTTAGCTTCGCTAATTTTACTTTGATCAACCTCATAGAAGTTGGCAATTGTAGCTAAGTTTTCATTGCGCTTCACTTGGTGCATCACACCTGTCATTGGCAAGATAGTCAACTTATCCCCAGGCTGAATCAAAGCCTTGGCAGACAAATTATTAGCCCACAAAATAGTATTAACACTAACACCAAACTTATTCGCAATGGAGCCTGCTGTGTCACCATTTTTAACAGTGTATTCAATAGATTCGCTGCGCTTAGCAACGTTGTCAACCGTAGGTGTAATATCATCTTCGGTTAAGACATAGTCCTCTTGAATTAGACCAGAATCTTCATCTTCGAGATCGACCACCTCATTAGTACTAATACCAGTCTGAGGATTTAAAGCTACTTCTCGATTATTGTAAGCCATGCTCTGACCGCTTGAAGACAAGGTATCAACTTGATATTCTTCGATGAGAATATCGTCATCTGAAGAGTCATCGGAAACAAGTCTAGCCAAAGGAGTCTTGGCCACAAAGTCCTCAGCAGCGCTAGCTCCTTTGACAGAGTTTATGTTTTGCCAAACAATCACAGCGGCGAGCAAAACAACTAGAATGTGGATTAGATTTTTATTAACTAAGATGGAAGCAATAGGCTGAAAGCGTCTAGAATTAGACCAGCCTAGCTTTTTAACAACAAAGAGATAAAAGCGGTAGAGGCGCAAGATAAAACTGTGGTAGAAAAACCTTAGTAATGAACGAAAAGGGCTAAATAAATAACCCAAGCTATTTAGGATAAAATTAAAAAGCCAAGCAATGGCCTTAATGAGCCACAAAGCTAGATTAGCTAAAAATTTTATTAACTTAGACATAAATTAAAAGAAGCTAAATCATAGCATTTAGCTTCTTTTTCGTCAATTAGTTAATAGCAAATAGTGCCTAATGTTAGCAATATTTTAACTATAAATTTCTTTTTTTAGAGCTTTTTTTGTTGCTGTAATTAGCAAAAAAGTCTTTAGCTGAACCAGCAGCCTCTTTGATTGTAGTAACTAATAAGCCGGCAATACCAAAACCACTCTTGAGATTGTCCACTAATTCTTTTATTTCTACCAACTGTTTTTTAGCCAAGCTAGCCGTAGCTCGCAGATCACGAGCAGCGAGAATCAGGTGGTAGAAGAAAATAGTAATAACAGTGGTCAAACAAAGGGCACAAAGAGCCAAGGTAATAAAAAGCAGGTTTTGACTATAGTTAATGAAGAACATAGGTATTTAATTTTAAATTTGAAATTAATCCAAGTACTGATCAATAGCTTCACCAACCCTGGCTTGCTCTGGCAAAAGCTTAATTCCTGAATGATCAGTGCCTAGCCCAAGCTCATCAGCTGCACAAAGCATGCCTTCACTAGCCTCACCGCGGATAACAGCGGGCTTAATTTCCATGCCATTTGGCAAAATAGCTCCGACTAAAGCGACTGGCACTTTTTGACCAGCCGCAATGTTATTGGCACCGCAGACAATTTTTAGGTTTTTATCAGCTATTTCGACTTGAGTTAGCTTGAGTCTGTCAGCATTAGGATGAGCCTTAACTTCTTTGATTAGGCCCACAACCACCTTAGGAAATTTAGTAACTTCAGTTACTTGTTTATTAGAAAATAGTTTTTGGATAAATGACCACATATTATTCATTTCTGCTTAAGCTGAGACTAATTAAGAAGAGTTCTAAACTAGTAAAGCCGATAATTAATAAAACCACATTGAGCCAGCTGAAGAGCTGCTCGGCTAATAAAAACAAAATTAACGCTATTAATAAGGCTATCACAAAAGCTTGACGAAAGGAAATGATGACAGCGCTAGCTGCCAATTTCTTACGCAAGACTACAAAACGAAAGATAAAGCCAATAATAGCAGCTAGCCCGGTGACACTCACCATCAGCGAAGCGTAAAAGAGAGTCATGCCGAGCCAATTGGTAGAAAAAGGATTAATAACGAGAATGGAGACAGCAAAACAAGCTAGCGCCGCTAGCGTGCCGATGACCATGACGATGAGATATTTACTGAGAGACATAGATAATTAATTAACAATTTTCAATTAACAATTAACAACCTGCCTGACGGCAGGCAGGTTGTTAATTGACTAGGTGTTCGCTTCCAAGCCCTTAGTCCCACTCTTCTTACTGACACCAGCAAGTGGTAAAGTAATAAAAAAGCTGGAACCTTTGTTTTCTTCAGACTCAAACCAGATCTTACCTTCAAAAGCTTCAATGACTGCCTTAGCAACATAGAGACCGAGACCAGTGCCCTCAACTTTAGTTGATTTGACATTGTCAGCTCTAAACAACTTTTTAAAGATACTGCTTTGCTGGTTTTTAGGAATGCCGTAACCATTGTCCTTAACTACCATGAGAGCGGTTTTTGCGTCCTGCTTCTTGATAGTAACAGTGATATCACCACCTTCACGAGTATACTTAACAGCATTGGATAAGAGGTTTTGAACAACGATGCGCATCAGGCTAGGATCGAGGTTAATTTTTGGAAACTTGGCTTCAAAGTTCTTACTGAGCTTAAGCTGCTTAGTCTTGATGCCGAATTGCAATTCAGTGATCATGCTCTCGGTCATCTCAACCAAATCAACTGGTTCTGGCGAGACAGACAGGGTCCCCATATCAATACGACTGACATTAAGCAAAGAATTAACCAACTTAACCATGCGCTGATTACCTTCATGAATTTCTTTAAGGAATTCTTTCTGACGATCATTAATAGGGCCAACGTCTTGATCCATAAGCATTTCTGTATACCAATTAACCGCTGAAAGAGGTGTTTTGAGCTGATGAGAGGCCAAGGAAACAAACTCAGTCTTAGCTTTATCAATAGCCTTCTCCTCAGAGATATCACGAAAGACAATAATGCAACCAATGACACGGCCATCCTTAGTCTTAAGTGGTGAAGCGCTTGCCGCAATAGGGAATTTATCAGACTTACGATTAAGTAGATAAATATCTCTAGTACTGGCTATACTTTGCTTTTGAGTCAAGACTTGCTTGATAAATTTATCAGCCGGAGAGTCGTCATATTCAGAGACGAAACGAATCTTGTCAGTATAAACCTTATTAAGAACTTCTTTTTGATCAAAGCCACTTAGGTCACAGGCCGACTTATTAAAGAAGATTACTAAGCCCTTGGTATCAACAACCATCAGGCCTTCACCCATAGCAGCAGTGATATTCTTAATGCGCTCACCAGCATCTAGTAATTTCTGCTGGTTTTCGCTGATGAAATAAACAAAAGCTAAAATGATGAATAAGACAGAGAGAGTGTAAATATAGCGATCAATCAGGTCGGCTTGTAGCAAATAGATGCTGTCGTCCTTGTGATAAGTGATCAAATAAGCTACCTGCTTGCCACCGATGTTATCAACTGGAATGAAGCTAACTAAATAATTGATGTTTTCGACACTAAGACTTTCGGTAAAAATCTTACCACTAGCCATCTTATCAGCCACCTTGTTTTTAAGCACCGCATTAATCTTGGTTACCTCTTCTGGGAGAACATTATCGACGCGCGACTTAGCGCCAACTTCTTTTTCGTAGAAATAAGCCCGGTTCAGGTCACTGATATAGTAGAAGCGCGAGACGTCCTGGAAGACTTGATCATCAATAATATTCTTTTTGATTAAGAACTGGTAAGTCATCGGGAAAATAGAGCTCATCTGCTGACTAAAGGTACTGAAAGAGACGCTAGTTTCAACGCTACCGACGAAGTTATTGGTATTATTTTTAAACAAAGGGAAGATGTAATGAAAACCACTGAAGTATTTATCTTCTTCGAAACCTTCGATATATTTGTGATCGTTATTGATTTTAGCAAGAGAAGGACGAATAGACATTAATTGATCGCCGAATTTATCTGGAGCTTGCATGCGTAAGAAGCTACTACCGTCGGTCAGGTGGAAGTGTAGTTGTTTGAAATTCTTTTCTTGTAGACGGTTGAAGACTGGCAAGAATTGTTGGTACAGCTCTTTGCGCAAAGTAATTTTTTGTTGGTCGCTGACGTTGCCAGCTTGAGTCAGAAGATTAGTAACGAGACTAGAATTTAAAACTTCGTCGTACAGTGACTGGGAGACCAGACGATAGGAATTGATGGTTGAGGAATATTGAGTCTGAGCACTCTCCTGCTCGCGACTGACAATTTCATTACGGCGCTGATCATAACCCTCATAAAGCCAAAACAAAAATAAACCGCCAATGATAGCAATAGCCGCAAAGATAAAAATAATGTTCCGAGCGAAACGCATATTGTGCTTAGTATAGCACACTCGGGAAACTTTAAAAAATCAGCAAAACAAAAACAAGCTATTTCTAGCTTGTTTTTGTATTTGGAGCGGGTAACGGGAATCGGACCCGTATCTCTGCCTTGGCAAGGCAATATAAT
>CAYSXQ010000007.1:0-5504 GCA_964435085.1 uncultured Gammaproteobacteria bacterium
GGCTCGCCGCAGTTGGGACACTTTTCGTCTTTGTATTTTTCGGAGAGCTCTTTGACTTTCTCATCGTCAGCACTAGGCTTGCCGTCCTTGGCCATGCCTTTGATGTTTTTGCATTCGGGGAAATTGGAGCAGGCGAGGAACTTGCCGTAGCGACCGGTTTTGATGATCATGGGAGAATTGCACTTGTCGCAAATCTCGGTGGAAGTTTCTTCGGGCATAATATCTTGTTTATTAATCGAGGCCGTTTTCTCTACTAGGTTAGTATGAAAGGGCTGATAAAATTTATCGATAGTTGTTTGCCACTCGGCGCTGCCTTCGGCAATATCATCGAATTGCTTTTCCATGTCGGCGGTGAATTCCAGGTCCACTACCTGCGGGAAGTGTTCGACTAATAGGTCATTAACCACAAAGGCAATGTCTGATGGCGCAAAGCGCTTGTCTTCATCACGGCTGACGTAATTACGCGCTTCAATGGTCGAGATAGTTGGCGCGTAAGTCGAAGGGCGACCAATGCCGTGCTTTTCTAAAACCTTCACCAAAGTCGCATCAGAATAACGCGCCGGTGGCTTAGTAAAGCTTTCTTCAGGGCGGACTTTGATTAAATCTAAATCATCACCCTTGTCTAATTCCGGCAAAATAATATCAGCAAATTTCTCTGGATAGATTTTCAAATACCCATCAAATTTCAAACTCTGGCCACTAGCAGTTAAGGTATAGCGACCATCTTCGACAGTCACAGTTAAGTTATCGACAATCGCATCAGTCATTTGGCTGGCCACTGATCTCTGCCAGATCAAGCGGTAGAGACGGAGTTGCCCGGCTTCTAATTTATCAGCTAAATCTTCTGGAGTGTTTGTAGCTTCAGTCGGACGGATGGCTTCGTGGGCTTCCTGCGCCCCGGCTTGTTTAGTTTTAAAACGATTACCTTTGGCTTTACAATAATCCTTGCCGAGCTCTTTCATTAAGTAACTATGAGCGTCAGTGATAAATTTCTCGCTCAAGTTCAGCGAGTCGGTACGCATATAAGTAATGTAGCCTTGCTCATAGAGTCGCTGTGCTAGGGTCATGGTTTGTTTCGCGCTCATGCCGAGCATGCGGTTTGCTGTCTGCTGCAAAGTCGAAGTGCGGAAAGGCGCCGGGGCTTTTTTGTAGCCCTGCTTGTGTTCAACATCAGTTACTTGATATTTGATAGTTTCTAATTCTTTAGCAATCGCTTCGGCTTCTTCGGCATTCTTGATCTGGAATTTATCCATCTTCTTGCCGTCGATCTTCATTAGTTCCAAAGTAAATTCTGCCTGAGACTTAGTCATGACATCAGCCCAGACGCGCCAGTAGGCTTCGGGAATAAAGGCTTTGATCTCGCGTTCGCGTTCGACCACAAGGCGCACAGCTACGGACTGCACGCGACCAGCCGAGAGACCGCGAGCGACTTTCTTCCAGAGGAAAGGAGAGAGTTCATAGCCAACCAAACGATCGAGTACACGACGAGCTTGTTGGGCGTCGACCAGTTTCATATCAATAGTACGCGGCTTGGTCAGCGCGTGGAGAATCGCATCCTTAGTGATTTCGTGAAAGACGATACGCTTAGTGTCAGCAGCTTTGAGTTTCAAAGCTTCAGCCAAGTGCCAAGCAATCGCTTCTCCTTCGCGGTCTTCGTCGGAAGCGAGAATTATTTCATCAGCCTTCTTGGCTAAGTCCTTGAGCTTAGTGACAGTCTTCTTGGCCTTAGCTGGTACGAGGTATTTAGGTAGATAATTATTAGGGATATCGATACCCATCGTCGAAGTCGGTAAGTCGCGGATATGACCAAAAGACGACTCGATCTTGTAGCCTTTGCCCAGGAACTTAGCGATAGTTTTGGCCTTAGTAGGGGATTCGACGATGATTAATTTCATAGATAATTTTTAGAGCCGCTTAGTAGCGGTAAAGGTGGCAGGTCCGGCTGAGCGGACCAAACCATTAATTTCCATCAGCGACAGTCTAGCGTTTATTTGACTTATGTCAAGTTTAAGCTCTTTTGTCAAATCGTTAATGCTCTTTTCTTGACCACGCAAAGCTTCAAGAATAGCTTGTTCAATTGGCTCTAGATTTTGCTTTTCTTCGGGCAATTTTTGCAAAATCGGCTTATCAAAATTTAAAACTTCCAAGATATCATTGCTGGTGGTTACTAGCTTGGCTCCCATTTGCAGTAAATGATTAGTCCCAGAGCTACTTTCCGCATAAATACTATTCGGTACCGCCATCACTTCGCGATTGGCATCAAGTGCATAATTAGCGGTAATCAGTGAACCGGATTT
Organism: uncultured Gammaproteobacteria bacterium; assembly: GCA_964435085.1. Classification (GTDB taxonomy): domain Bacteria; phylum Patescibacteriota; class Patescibacteriia; order Patescibacteriales; family Patescibacteriaceae; genus UBA917. The sequence goes on from CAYSXQ010000007.1 coordinate 2,298, forward strand.
GATATTAGCTTCAATAACTAATGTCCCTTGTGTGAGTCCAGCGATAATTCTATTGCGTCGTGGAAAGTTAAATTTAAAACCTGGTGTCCCAGGAGCGAATTCACTAATGAGTAGTCCGCCATGATCAATTATTGCTTGGCTGAGCCGGCGGTTAGTCGCGGGATATAAATTATTTTGATCCAAGCCCGAGCCGAGTACTCCGACAGTAATTCCATTTTCATGTAAAGTCGCTTGGTGGGCGAGAGCGTCGATGCCAAGAGCAAGGCCGCTGACGATAGTAATACCGGCTCGCGCCACTGGTCTAATCAGGTCTTCGATCACCCGTTCACCATAGCGGGTATATTTACGCGAACCAACGACGGCTAGCGCCTGTGACCACAAACTATTTCTTAGCTTGCCTTGATAATAGAGGACAAGCGGCGGCTGACTGATATTTCGGAGGGGCTCAGGATAATTATCATCGCCCTCACACACGATTTGGATTTTCTCAGCGTCTAAGACTTTCCAGCTGTGTTCAATATTAAAAGTACTACGCCAAGTGACAAATTCATTCGCGATTTTCAGATCAAGTCCAGCGTGATTTAAAGAACTAGCTCCAGCTGACCACAAATCATGCCAGCTGCCTAGTCGCGCATATAATTTTTTCAAACCAGCTGGCCCAAATTTTACAAAATGAGTCAAAGCGATTAACGATTCGCGCTCGGTCATAATTTGGACATTATAACATAGCCGGATGAATTTCCCAATTTAAAATTTAAAATTAATATGCTACAATCAAAAGGTATAAATTAAATCTCCAGCCCTTATGATCTGCACTCTCAACGAACAAATAATCCCATGTCAATCTTCTCATCACTTCCCTCAGCTATTTTTCCTCTTTCCTTTCCTAATGATCCCTCTCGCTATCCTCGCTATCGTCTTTTGGGTCATGATGCTGGTCGATGCGGTCAAGCATCAAAAGGAAAATAAAGAAGTCTGGATTATTATCATCTGTCTCTCACAATTTTTCGGAGCAGTCATCTACTGGCTCTTTGCCAAAAGGGGACGAGAGAAAAACTCTGCCAAAACTAAATCAGCAACTAAAAAACAGTCTTAAGACTGTTTTTTTCTTTGTGCGCCTGGATGGACTTGAACCATCGACCTAAGCCTTATAAGAGCTCCGCTCTAACCAACTGAGCTACAGGCACTGGTTACTATTACTTTTATCATTAAACCAGAAATAGTCTAAAAGATAAAGAGCTCATTGACAATAAGCTAGATATGGTATAATACACCATATAATAGTTGTTTTGACAATTTTTTCAGGAGTTTATTATGATTAGCAGTGCAGTTGGAGTTATTCAGTCGATATTCTATTCGGCTTGTTTTACTGTCTTATTCATCTTCTTCTTTGGTTGGTCTATTTTCTTCTTTGTTTTTACTGGCTCATTGTTAGTGGGCATAGTTTTTATTATCATGGAAGTTTGGACTGAGCTGCGTCTGCCTAAGGTCGAAAATCCACGCAGAGCTGATATTGTTAGTGTCTTGGTTGAAATATTTTCAAGACCTGCAGTAAATATCCTTGGTGAATAATATCAAGAACTCTTCCAAAGCGACTATTCTAGTAGTCGCTTTTTCTTTTGCTCAATTAAAAACAGCTCCAAATTCGGAGCTGTTTTCTTTTGGTGGACGACACTGGATTCGAACCAGTGACCTTTACGATGTCAACGTAACGCTCTAACCAACTGAGCTAGCCGTCCTAATCCGCTATAAAGTAACACGAATTGATTTTTTTTTCAAGTTTTGGAGAATGGGGAGCTTTTTGGCTAATTTTAGTAGCTTAGCAATGCTTTTCTACTTGTCATTGCGAGCGTAACGCTATTGGAGCGTGGCAACCTTGGTGTTTATTTGGGCGTGGGTGGTAATGGCACAAAGATTGCTGCGTCGGCTAGACGACTCCTCGCAATGACAAATGCAGAATCGTTAATTGACTAGTTGACAGTTTCCCAGTCAACGATTAAAATAGACTTGCTTTAGCACTCTAGCACCTAGACTGCTAAATTCAATTTTATTAATTAAAAGTTTTTGTTCGCAATTTTGCGAGCTAGACTTAAATAAAATTTATGAATCTAAAACCATTGCATTCCAATGTCATCATCAAGCCGGTGGCTGATGAGACAGTGACTAAGCTCGGCATTATCTTGCCTGAGACTATTAATAAAGAAAAGCCTGAAAAGGGTGAGGTGGTCGCAGTAGGCGCTGGTCGCGTCCTAGAAAACGGCCAAGTCGCTCCGATGTCCGTCAAAGTCGGCGACAAAGTCATGTTCCGTAAATATACTCCTGACGAAATCAAAGTTGATGGTGAAGATTATCTCATTATCAAAGAGCAGGATATTATGTTGATTCTTGAATAATTAATTATATTAATCCTATGTCTAAACAAATAATTTTTGACGAAAAAGCTCGTCTCGCTATGAAGCGCGGCGTTGATCAACTCGCCGACGCAGTTCGTGTCACTATGGGCCCTAAGGGTCGCAATGTCGTGATTGAAAAATCCTACGGCGCTCCAGTGATTACCAAGGACGGTGTCTCTGTCGCTAAGGAAATTCAACTCGAAGACAAAGTCGAAAACATTGGTGCTGAAATCATCAAGGAAGCTGCTCAGAAAACCGGTGACGCCGCTGGTGATGGGACAACTACTGCCACCGTTCTCGCTCAATCCATCATCAATGAAGGTTTGAAGCTGGTCGCTGCTGGTGTCAATCCAATGGAAATCCGCTACGGCATCGAAGCCAAAGTTGCCGAGATTGTCAGCGAGCTTAAGGCTATGAGCAAGAAGATTTCCACCAAAGAAGAAATCGCTCAGGTCGCTTCCATTAGTGCGAACAACCAAGAAATCGGTCAGATCATTGCTGAAGCTATGGAATCAGTTGGTAATGATGGCGTCATCACTATCGAAGAAGGGCAGTCCTTTGGCGTCGAGAAGGAAGTCGTTGAAGGTATGCAGTTTGATAAGGGTTATATTAGTCACTACATGATCACTAGTAACGAAGCTATGAAAGCTGAGCTTAATGATCCTTATATCTTGATCACTGACAAAAAAATCTCCAGCGTCCAAGACATCTTGCCACTACTTGAAAAGCTGATCCAGGCTGGTCGCAAAGAATTATTCATCATTGCCGAAGACATTGATAGCGAGGCTCTTGCTACCTTTGTCGTCAACAAGCT
>CAYSXQ010000007.1:5604-7824 GCA_964435085.1 uncultured Gammaproteobacteria bacterium
CTATCAAAGCTCGTGTTGATCAACTCAAGAAAGAAAAAGAATTGTCTGAGTCAGACTTCGACAAAGAAAAGATCGCTGAGCGTCTGGCTAAACTCTCCGGCGGTGTAGCTGTCATCAAAGTTGGCGCCGCTACCGAAACCGAAATGAAAGAAAAGAAAGATCGTATCGAAGACGCCCTAGCTGCTACTCGCGCTGCCGTCGAAGAAGGCGTCGTTCCAGGTGGTGGTCTCGCTCTGGCTCTGGCTGGTAAGGCCTTCGCCGAAGAAGACAAGAATGCTAGCGCCGGTGCTCGCATCATTAATCAAGCTATTCTCTACCCAATTCGTCAGATTGCAGCCAACGCCGGCAAGGACGGTTCACTCATTCTCTACCAGATCATGAGTCAGAATAAAGATGGCAAGAATATCGGCTACGATGCTGCCAACGACAAATTTGTCGACATGATTGCCGCCGGTATCATTGACCCAACCAAAGTCGTCCGCACTGCTCTCGAAAACGCCGCTTCTGCTGCCATGATGTTCCTGACTGTCGAAGCTGTCATTGTCGATACTCCCAAGAAAGACGAAGGACATGACCACGGAGCAGGGATGGGCGGTATGAATCCAGGGATGATGGGCATGTAAAATTAAGTAAAAAGTAAAAGCTAAAAAGTTAAAAGAATTTAACTTTCTACTTACAATAAAATAAAAGCGTCTCAAATTTGAGACGCTTTTATTTTTCTAAGTTTTTATTTAAAGTAGTCTTTTTACTTTTTAGATTTTACTTTTAACTTGATAAATTAAGTTCTGTTAAAGCAAGTTTGAGTGCAAGAGCAAGTGCTGGTATCACCAATATAGTTACAGCCACAGAAAGCTCCGCCATTAACACAGGTGTTATTAGAGCAGCAAGGCAGTTTCCAGCCGGACGGATAAGGCATAGGGGAGCCAAGAGCATTGTAGCCTCCAGGGAAGCCGCCAGCCTGGCAAAGTCCATTACAAGTGGTATTGGCTGCGGCACAGAACCAGCTAGTTCCGCCAACATAAGGTAGAGCAGTTCTGTTCTGCCCACATTTACCAGCTTCACACAAGCCACAGCTATAACCAGAAGAACAGCCACAGTTTACGGTTTTAGTGTTACCACAATTGTCTACTCCTGTGGTATTGCCACAAGTCAAAAGATTCATTCCGTTATAAGTCTGACAAAATTGCAGAGTTGTTTTGTCGGCAATACAATTACCAGCATTACTATCACAACAGCTGGTCGCGGCACAGGCTGTGTTGCAAGTTCCACCACAACCATTGCTGACGCCAGAGCACTTACCGGTTGCGCCGCCGCATTGACTTGGCGTACAAGAACAGGAGCCATCAAGGTTGCCAATACAAACTCTGTTAGTATTGCCACCGCTAGTGGAGCAATTGTGCGGTTGATTGTCGCTGTATACACCGCAAGCGCCGGCTCCATTGCAAGTACCGGTGAAACAATTGCTTTCATCGCACTCATTCTTTAGATCCTGGCCAGCGTTTTGATTGGTGCAACTACCATTGACACAGCGACGACAAAGTCCTGGGCAGTCAGCATCAGCTCCGCAAGATCCGTTATTTACACAAGTTCCGCTAGCTGAGCAGAATTTGCCCACTGGACAAGCACCTGGCTGGCCAGTTGTCGCACCGACCACGCAAGTACAGGTATAATTAGCAGCGGGATTACAAAAATTATTATTTACATTATTACAAGCAGTAGCCGGACAAGGTTGACCACAGCCATTATCACCGCCGCACTTGTTAACACAAGTCCCATTAGTGCAAGGAGCACAATAGTGATTAGGTGTCGCAATACATGGTCCAGGTCCAGCATCTTGGACTTGCGTCCCAAGGCACCAGTTTAGATGATAAGACAAACCATTATTGTCTTGGCGATAGAGATACTCATTGATAGCACAAGGTCCATCAACTGCTTTAGGGTTAGCAGGAATTTTGCCAATGACTAAATCTTCGCCATTTTTCAGAGCGGCACCGACGATAAACTGATTTTCAGGCGGATAGACTTCGTTATTTAATTTATATATTTCTAAGGCTTTGCGGATACTAGCTACATCGCTCATTCTACGACTATCTCTAGCTTTGCCTACGACCACCTTCAGTGATATAGTCGCTAAAGTGCTCAAAATACCAATAATAACTATGATGACGAGGATTTCGATTAGAGTAAATGCTTGTTTCGATTTCATATTTCATTAGTATA
>CAYSXQ010000007.1:7924-11505 GCA_964435085.1 uncultured Gammaproteobacteria bacterium
ATTGACCACATAAGCTGCAAATGATAAGCTATTAATCTATGAATCTCAATGAACTTACAATTTTAGAGGCACGCACCCTTCTGGATAAAGGCAGTATTACTTCTGTTGAATTGACTGAAAGCTGTCTGGCTCGCATTAAAGAAATCGACAAGAAAATCCACGCTTGTCTCTCGCTTGCCCGCAAAGAGGCTTTGACTGAAGCTGGTTTAGCTGACAAGCGTCTGAGGGCAGGGGAGCGCAGTCCTTTACTCGGCATTCCTTATCTTGTCAAAGATAATATCTTGACTAAGGGGCTTGCTACTACTGCTGCGTCTAAGATGCTCGAAAATTATATCGCGCCTTATGATGCGACGATCATCGCTAAATTACGCGCAGCTGGAGCTGTTTTGCTTGGCAAGACTAATCTCGACGAATTCGCCCATGGTGCCTCCACTGAATATAGCTACTTTGGCGAAACCAAAAATCCTTATGATTTGAAGCGCGCCCCTGGTGGCTCTTCTGGTGGTAGCGCCGCGGCTGTTGCTGCGAACATGTGCCTCTTTGCACTTGGTACTGACACTGGTGGCTCAATCCGTCATCCAGCTAGCTTCTGTGGTGTGGTCGGTATGAAGCCGAGCTACGGCAAGCTTTCTCGCTTTGGTCTCATCTCGATGACTAGCTCGACCGATGTGCCTGGTGTAATTGCTAAGACTGTTAGCGATGCAGCTTTGGTTACAGAATTATTAGCAGGCGCTGACGAGCAAGACGCTACTAGTACTAGTGAAGCTTTTCATCAGGTGAAAGACTGGACACAGATGACTGTCGGCGTAGTCAAAGATTTTCAAAGCTCCGGTGCTGATGGAGCGATTATTAAAAAAATTGAACAGACTGTGCATTGGCTCAAAGAGCAGGGTGTTAAGGTTATTGATATTAATCTGCCACACGCCAAATACGGCGTCAGCGTCTATTGTATCATCACTCCAGCTGAAATTAGTTCTAATCTTGCGCGTTTCGATGGCTTACGTTTTGGCTTTCATGATGACAAAGCTGAGAATCTTGCCCAGGAGTATTTAGCTAACAGGGGAGGCGGCTTTGGCGACGAAGTTAAACGTCGCATCATGTTGGGTACCTATATTCTTTCAGCTGGCTACCACGATGCTTATTATCTACGCGCTCAAAAAGTTCGCTCACGTATTATCGAAGATTTTACCCATGCCTTTAATCAAGTAGATTTACTGCTTGCACCAACCACACCTAGTTGCGCCTTTAAGCTCGGCTCCCAATCAGGCGATCCACTTAAGATGTATCTCGAAGATTATTTTCTCACTCCAGCAAGCCTCGCTGGTCTGCCAGCGGTCTCGGTTCCAGCTGGTCTAATCGGCAATTTACCTTTTGGTCTACAAATCATTGGCCCTAAATTCGGCGACCTTAATGTCTTGGCTCTCGCTGATGCTTGTGAGCAAGAATTTGGCCGTCTGGCTGCGCCGGAGCTATAAGGTCATTGTTATATGAAAATGAACAACAAAAACATCTGGATCATAGCAGCTAGCATTAGTTCTTTCTTGTTGGTTATTTTACTGACTACTTTTATTTATTCTTCGCTTCAGCAAAAAGAAGAATTTGCCCTCTGGCCTCAAGACGACTCAAGAGCTTTGCTTGCTCAAAATCAAGCCGCTCTCAAAAATGCTAATAACAAACCGGCGGCAGAAATTCATGACTTTGATCCTAGTCGTGACTATTTTGAAGGTAGTGCCAAGGCCAAAGTTAAATTGATCGTCTATGCTGATTTTGATTGTCCTTTTTGCAAAGACTTTAATCCAGTTCTCACTGCTCTAGCTCCAGTCTTCAAAAAAGATTTAGTTATTATCTATCGTAATTTTCCTCTTGATTCTCATCCTCTGGCTCTGGGAGCGGCTAACGCCTGGCTCTGTGCAGCCGAGCAAGGTAAGTGGCGCGAGGCCAAAGACGCTCTCTACGACATGACTAACAAGACTTCTGAAAAATACTTAGCTATGGCCAGTAGCTTGAATCTTAACAAAAAACAATTTGCCGATTGTCTAAGCTCAGAAAAATACAACAAGCAAATCATAGCTGACAAAGCCGAAGCCAAAGCAGCTGGTATTTCCGGCACGCCAACCAGCTTCCTCAATGACATTATCCTGCCAGGTGCCTATCAGATCGAAGATTTTACAGATTCTACTGGCAACACCAGAAAGGGTCTAAAAAGCCTAATTAATCAACAATTAGCCAAATAATTGACTAAAAGGCTATTATATATTAAATTACTACTGCTCTGTCATTCTGGAACGAAGCGGAGCGCAGTGATAGAATCCCGTGCTACAAGCTTATTCACGAGATGCTATCGCTTCACTCCGTTACGCTCCAGCATGACGGTTTCAAAATTGGAGAGTTCGCATAGTGGTCTAGTGCGGTCGCCTGGAAAGCGGCTAAGGTGTTAAAGCCTTCGAGGGTTCGAATCCCTCATTCTCCGCCAAAATTTGAAGCGCGATTTTGCTGTCTTATGCAAAATCAAAAACCGTCAACCTCAAAAAATACGGTTAAATAATTTAATTTTTAAACTACTTAAGAGATATGCCTAAGAAAATCTGGTTTTTGTATTTGACTATTCTCATCGACATGATCGGTATCGGCGTGCTGATTCCGGTTATTCCTCAGCTTTTGGGTGAGTCGGGCTCTAGTGCTTTTTTGCTTGATCCTTCACAAGAAAAACTCGGCTTCATCTTGCTCGGTTTCCTTTCGGCTATCTATCCCATCGCCATGTTCTTCGCTGCCCCTATTCTCGGCGCTCTGTCTGATAAATTCGGTCGTCGTCCAGTCTTGCTGCTCTCAATTCTCGGCACTGCTGTCGGCTACTTTCTCTTCACTTGGGCGATTGTGATTAAGAATATTCCGCTGCTCTTCTTCTCTCGATTAGTTGATGGTCTGACTGGCGGTAATATCTCTACTGTCCAAGCTTCTATCACTGACCAAGTTGATCCCGAACATCGCGCCAAGGCCTTTGGTCTGATGGGTGCCACCTTTGGTATCGGCTTCATTCTCGGTCCCTTTATCGGTGGCAAACTGGCTGATCCGCATGTCTTGTCATGGTTCAATGCTTCCACACCTTTTCTTTTTGCTGGCATTCTGGCTTTTGTTAATTTCCTCTCCATTTATCTATTCTTTGTCGAAACCAATATGCACATCGACAAAGACCGTGTCATTAAGTTCTTTAGCTCTGTTAGTAATTTATTTAAAATCAAAAAACTTAATCACGAATTGCGCTACTTGTTGATCGTCTCATTCCTTTTCAATGCTGGTTTTGCTTTCTTTACCTCTTTCTTCAATGTCTATCTGACTAATCATTTTAATTTTAGTGTCGGTGAGATTGGTAACTTCTTTGGTTATATCGGCATCTGTTCTATTCTGACACAATTAGTCGTAGTCCGTTATGTCTCTAATAAGTTCAGTCACATCTCTATCTTGCGCTTTGCTTATCCAGCTGTGGCCATCGCTACTGTACTCTATCTCTTGCCTGATCAGTCCTGGTGGCTCTTTGTCATCACGCCTTTCTTTGCCATTCCTAATGGACTGCAGATGGCTAA
>CAYSXQ010000007.1:11605-24665 GCA_964435085.1 uncultured Gammaproteobacteria bacterium
GGCTCTTTGTCATCACGCCTTTCTTTGCCATTCCTAATGGACTGCAGATGGCTAATTTCTCGGCGCTCCTTGCTAAACGCACTCCGCCTAGTGAGCGTGGCGAGACTCTTGGCATCAGCTCATCTTTCAACTCGCTTGGTCAGGCCTTACCACCGCTACTTGCCGGCTTCATTGCCGTTGCTTTTAGCTCAGCTGCACCGATTTGGATCGCCGGCTTCTTCCTGCTACTTGCTGCCACGGTCTTTTGGATGACTGAGAAGGATGTCGAAGCTTCTATTGTGTAATACAAATAAAAAAGCCTGTACATTTGTACAGGCTTTATTTTTTAATCCTTTAGTAAATTAAGTTTTTGTAATTTAGTTTCAATCTTCTTGGCTTCACCACGACGAGCAAAGTCATAGTCGTTCATGTCAACTAAGAAGTGCTTAGTTATCAAAGGATAGAGCTGTTCTAATTTTTTAAAAATTAGTTGCTCAACCTTTCTATAGTCAGGATGACCCGCTGGAATTGTTCTTAGTTCTCCTTCCCAGAAACATTCTCTGAGATTTTTATGCTGTACGAAGCGCATGCGATGAGCTAGGCAAGTAGCATATTGAGCTAAATTTCCATTGCGCTTAGCAATCTTTTTAAAGACTTTACTCATAGTATCAAGAGCTGCTCCGTAAGAGCTGTCTAGATTACTGTCAACAAGTACTTGCGGTATGTCGTAGCCATGATGACAACTAAATGATTGTCTCATTTGCGTTAGCATGCGATGACGATGTAAATCTCGCCAAGCGCCTATATTCATGACAATTTCAATTGTCACATAACACATTTCAAACGCTCTCCCGACCTTCATCCATTTAACTTCTCGACCACTCAGATATTTAGTGATGATCTTGTCTCTTTGTGTTTCATCCATTTCAAGCACTTGAGCATAGGTATCATCCCAGGATTCGTGATAATCGGCAGTGTTAAAAATCATAGCCGTGATAGCTTTTTCTATTGGGTCGCAGTCTATAATTTTTACCGCTAATCGGTCTTCCTTTAGTTCACTGGCTATAATCAGTTCACTTACTTCTTGTGATTCATCTCTGAGACGTTCTGTTTTGCCAGCCAGATATTTCTGATAATGAACACTTTTATCCGAGTCGTCATTAACACGTCGGAACAAGGAGGGGGTTCTCTGCGATAGCTCTTCTCTGGCTCTAGCTGCTGCCCAACGGATTTCTCCTAAAGAGTGCTCTTGACCACGGTTAATAAGGTGTTCAAAAGCTTGAGCATTGCCGTAGAAGGCGACTTGCGATTGTGTTCCCATTGGCAGTAAGCCTCGCAAGCTATCAAAGGCTTTCTTTTCAATATCACTTGCTTTGACTTCTGGATATTTTTCAGTGAGCCAAGATTTCAGCGGAGTTATTAGCTCGGAGTAAGTCTCAAACAGTAACTCGTTAGCCGCTTCAAATTCCTCAAGTGAGGTATCATTATCTAAGTCAGGATCTGTATAGTAGCGGTAGCGACCAGCAACTTTGGTATCGTAAGGCACATAGCGGGTTGATTGTTCAATCGGCGCTAGACCTATTCTTTGGTCTTCAAAGTGCTTGATAGTTATTTGCGAGATGTTGGCAAAGACTAAGTGCATGCCAGTCATCTGGGCAATAGAGTCATCGCCATACTGAGCTAGCCATTTCGTATAGAAGTCCCTAGCTCGTTTATTAGCAAAGATTTTGCGAAATGGATGTCTGTGCAAGAAGTCTATGAAAGCTTGCATTTCACTAGCTTGATCGAGTTTTTCTTGCCATGTTGCCTTAGTATCTTTTTCCTTGTCAAAGACCGGATAAAGCATCGGCTTGATATAGTCTCTTAAGAAAATTGTCCTTAAGTCACCAGTCGCTCTACTTGCTCTCGACATCAAAGCGCCAACTAATTCAGGGTCAGGGATCACTGCCAGATAAACTGACTGATCCAAATTACTGAAAAAGGGCTCAATCAAATAACGGTCCTTGGCTGAATATTCATCAGCTACAAAAGGCGGCGCATAGCGCTGCAAATTTTCGTCCATGGTCTTGTCCTTATAAATTGTAAAAGATCTAATAATTACAGGGCTATAGTAGAGGAGGGGCTATTTTAAGTCAAGTTATCAATTAATGTTAGTCATTTTTTGTTTGACTCAGAGCTCATTTTCAATTAAATTATAGATATAATAATAAACTATGGCGAGTCAAGTAAAAATTGAGCCAAGTTGGGCTGAGCAACTGGCGGTCTATTTTGACACAGAAAAATTCAAGAGTCTTTCTGACTTTATCCGCTCGGAATACCTCAGTAAAACCGTCTATCCCAAGCCTGAAAATATCTTCAAGGCCTTCTGGCTGACACCTTTTCCGGAAGTCAAAGTCGTCATCCTTGGTCAAGATCCTTATCACGGCGCTGGTCAAGCTCATGGCCTTTGCTTCTCAGTGGCTGATGGCATTAAGCCACCGCCATCACTCGTCAATATCTACAAAGAACTCGAGGCAGATCTCGGCGTCAAAAAAGATTTCACATCAGGTAATCTAGAGGGCTGGGCGAGACAAGGCGTCTTCTTGCTTAATGCAATACTCACAGTGGTAGCAAGTACTCCGGCTTCTCATCAGAAGCTAGGCTGGGAAGACTTTACTGACGAGGTCATCAAGATTATTTCCCAGCGCAAAGAGCATGTCGTCTTTGTTCTCTGGGGCAATTACGCCAGAGCTAAGAAAGTCTTGATTGATCAAACTAAGCATCTAGTCATTGAAGCTCCGCATCCTTCACCATTTTCAGCCTACTCAGGATTTTTTGGTTCTAAGCCTTTTTCGCAGATTAATTGTTATTTAAAACAACAAGGCAAGGCTGAGATTAACTGGTGATAAGCTGGTATATTGCTTTTTAAGTTATTGTCTGTATAATGATAAAAAATTGTTATTTTCAAACTAATTAAGGAGTAAGTCATGGCTCATAATCTGCTTAATCAAATGCACGTAAGTCAGTTTAAGGATAATGATATAGCTGACATACCAAGGACGGGTGATATTATCGGTCCTGATAACGATAGATTAGCAATTTCTTGTATACCAAGTGCCAGCTCAAAAGGCAAATACTATCGTCTCATGACTAGAATTCAGAACAAAAAGGCTGCTACTGGTATCATTACCAGTAATACCAGCGGTTTCATTTGCCTTCTTAGTCGGGTGCCACAATTAGGGGAGGTTATTTTTATTGAAAACGTTTATATGGGTACCGCTTTTGGTAAATTAATAAGACTTTAGGCAAGTTACAAATTTAAAAAAGTCCTCTCAATCGAGAGGGCTTTTCTTTTTACCTGTCTGCCTTAGAACTTGTCTTTGAAATAAGTGGCGAGGTCATCAATCATAATCACTTCCTGTTTCATAGTATCACGATCACGCACTGTGACAGTTTTCTTTTCCAAGCTATCAAAGTCTATAGTGACGCAGTATGGCGTGCCAATCTCATCCTGACGGCGATAGCGTTTGCCGACGTTACCATTATCATCAAACTGGCAGACAAAGTCTTTGCGCAAATAGTTAAAGACATCAGTAGCAAGACTGACTAATTCTGGTTTATTCTTCATCAAAGGGAAGATAGCAATCTTCACTGGAGCGAGCCACTTAGGTAGTTTCAGGACGACGCGGGTGTCTTCGCCATCTGTGCCGACGGACTCTTCCTTATAAGCAGAGAGCATCGCTGCTAGGAAACTACGATCGACGCCCAGTGACGGTTCAATGACGTGGGGAGTCATCTTCGCACCTTCTGCGGTCGTATAGTCTAAGTTGTGATTACTAAGGTCAAAATTACCACGGTAAGCTAGACCAAATAATTCTTTCTGACCAAAAGGAAATTTATATTCAAAGTCGATAGTTTTTTTGGAATAGTGGGCAAGGTCACTTGCTGGGACATCATATTCGACAATCTCATCATCGCTAATACCGATATCACTAATCCAAGCGCGCATAGCGAGGCGCCACTTTTCAAATTCAGCTTGCCACTCGGCATCACTAGTTGGCTCAGCAAAGAAATATTCAATTTCCATCTGTTCAAATTCGCGAGTACGGAAGATGAAGTTACCTGGTGTAATTTCATTTCTAAATGCCTTACCGATCTGCGCAATACCAAAAGGCAACTTCGGTCGCATAGTATCAACCACGTTTTTAAAGTTTACAAAAATACCCTGAGCCGTTTCCGGACGGAAGTAGACAACATTTTCATCTGACTCCACTGGACCAAGAAAAGTCTTAAGCATCAAATTAAATTGCTTAGCTTCAGTGAGCTCACCTTTCTTACAAGTCGGGCAGGGGGCAGCGACATCAATATTATCAGCACGAAAACGAGCATGACAAGCTTTGCATTCAACTAATGGATCGGAAAATTCGGCGAGGTGACCAGAAGCCTGCCAGACCTTAGTGTTCATTAGGAGAGCAGCATCAAGACCGTACATGTCAGAGCGCTGCTGAACAAAAGTTTGCCAGAAACGAGCCTTGATATTATTCTTCATTTCTACGCCTAAAGGACCGTAATCCCAAGCGTTAGCGAGGCCACCATAAATATCCGAGCCAGGGAAGATAAAGCCACGGCGTTTGGCTAGAGAGGTGATTTTGTCCATGAGTGAAATATCCATAAAATAAGTTTAATGCTGAGTATAGCAGGTATATTAGCAAAAAAAGGCTAAAAGTCAAAGAAAAGCCGGTTTCTATTAACCGGCTTTAATGTATTCAAGGATTCTTAGGTTTTTTTCTAACCCAGGAGATGGCGATAAGCGCTAGGGTTATTAAACCTGTAACTGCTGCCACCTTGCCAAAGTGCAATTTCTTAGCCATGACTGACTCCGAAATAATGTTAAAAAATGAGCTAATTTATTTCTAGTATAGTCGCTATGAATAGAAACATCAATCGTCTTGTCTGCTGGTCAAGCCCAGCATCAGCCAAAATAAGTAAATCCCAAAAGCGCTAGTCCAGAGATAGTGATCTAAAGACATTAGGCACAGCATTGCTAGGCCCAGGGCGAGCTGTAAATAATTCTTTGCCTGATAACTATTTTTAAATGACCAAAACAGTATCAGTAAAAAGCTGACCAGTCCCAAAATACCAATTTCGGCAGCAATCAATAAAAAGACATTATGCACTGGTTGATACCAAAAGGCTGATTGCTTACTATCTAGCTGTTCATGCACAGCTAAGCCAAAATTATTAATCCCAGAACCAAGCAGATCTTTATTTTTAATCAAAGCCAAGCTGTTTTTCGTCAGATCAGCTCTCTCTGTAGTTGATTTTGTTTCTAGTCTTGAGTTAGCGACAAATCTAGCTTGATAAATATAGCCGTAGTGCCAGTAGCAAGCACCAATAGTTATTATGATGATAATTAGTGGTGCGAGTAACTTTTTCCACTGTCCTAAACTATAACTAATAATCACAAGCACTCCGAGACTGCTTGCCAGAATCGCGTTACGCGAAAAAGTAAAAAATAAAGCAGTGCTAATGAAAACTAGACTTAGGTTCCAGAAGCTATTGTAGGCATTAAACTTTTTGCTGTCAGCTTCACTGACCTTTTCTTTGAGTGTCATGCCTAGAGTTAAGATTAAGGCTAAAGCCAAAAATCCACCCAAGACATTAGGATGAGTAAATCCGCCGTAAGCACGTAGCCAGCGCTCCCAGCGTCCATCTGGACCTAGGGCTTCAATGACACTAGTGCCTAATTCTCCTGACTGATGTAGGCTAGTGCCTAGCCATTTATTTGCCGCCGTGCTTTGTGTTAAAAATTGCGCAGCTCCCCAACTAGCTTGCAGTACAGCGCTTACTATAACTAAGGTAATTAGAAGTTTTTTATTAAGTTGGCTACTCAAAATAATTATCAAGAGAATCATTCCTAACAACAGGCGAGTTAGTCCATAGACAGCCAAAAGCTTGTCAGTCGCCGCAAAAATTGAAGAGCTAGAAATGATGACTAAACTAAGTAGTGGCCACTTGAGTCTATACCAAATCTGATTATTTTTTACTTGTTCAAAATTTTTATTACTAAGCCAAAGCAAAACAATCACAGCTAACAAGATATCAGTTCCGTACAACATGAGATGTCCAAATTCCCAAGGCTGCTGATTAATCGAGCCGGCTTTGATAAGATAGTGGGTTTGAAGGGGTAGGATAAAAGCCAATAAATATATTAAATAGTTAGTTGCTTTTTTAAAAAAGTTTTTTGACATACTTTTCGTCATCCTCGCGAATGCGGGGATCCACGTTGTTAGGTAAGTAATTAGATTGTTTACTTATGATCAGTAATTAAATAGTGCTTACTGATCGACTCTGGATTCCAGGTCGCGGCCTGGAATGACAAGGGGGAGCTCTTTTAATTTGTCATAGTATTTTTGCATAAATTCCTTCCGTCGATCACTGACATGCAATTTTAAAACCTGATCGTTAATTATGACATTACCACTTGCTTCAGCTGCCTTGATTTCTGAGGCTAGATGAGTGAGCTGCCAATTTTTAAGAGCCTGTTCTAAATTATTAAAAATATTTAAGCAGGTCCAGGTCTTTGTTTTTTCTTGTTGCAATTCTAATAAGTTACTTTGCTTTTGCCAATTAGGTAATTTTTCACTCAGCCAGAGATTGCTAGTTATTAGTTGAGTGTAATAATCAGCGCTATCATAAAGCGGTTGCAAGCAGGCTAGCCAATAAGTAAAGTATAAGTCCTCATTAGTAAGTAGGTATTTTTGTAAGTCTAGATTATCACTAGTAACAAAGAAGCTAAGGCAGATCTGATCTCTACTTTTTGTTTTAGTCGGTCTTTGATTGGCTAGTGCCATGAGTCCCGCTGTTACAAATCTTGTTAGCCATAAGTTTCCCGGCTTAGCGATGATAAAAAAATCCAAGTCTCCTTGATCACGTAAATTATGTGCACCAATCTGGTTGGCTAGAGCGATGAATTTAATCCAAGGTAGGCGAGCAAAGATCTTGCTGACTAGTAGCGCCTTTTTTAATTTGCGACGACTAAGGCTAAAGCGTTCTTGGCGCGTGATAATGTTTTTGAGGCGCAAAGTGTAGAAGCCTTGATGTAATAAAATAGCTCGGCTGTTCACTAAATTTTTTAGCTCTTCGCTAAGCTTCTCCTGGCTAATTTTTTGGTCCAGAAAGTGACGGAGTTCATTGGCTGTGAGAGGGCAGTCGAAAATATCGAAGTAGGCGAGTGTTTGGAGAATAGAATTTTTTAGACTGTCCATAGACTGTATTTAGTATCGCTTAAGTCACAATTAATCTAAAACTGCTTTATCTAGTAGAAGCGGATCAATCTCCGATTCACTGGCCGTAATCTTCGACACATCTTTATCAACTTTCTTAAATTCTTTATAGGCATTATTATAGTGACCGACGGTGACATTAATGCTCGTGCCAACCTTCTTCAAAAAGTCATCATAACTAGCAAGATGACGCCCGAGCTTTTCCACGTTATTACGAATCTCCTTGGCGCCCTCCTCAATCTTCAGCGCGCGCAAACCCTGCAAGACAGTTTGCAAGTAAGCCAGGAATGAAGTAGGGGAAACAATAATCACGTGCTTCGTAAAAGCATATTCAATCAAGTCACGACTATTGATGTCACCAGCTGCAATCTTGTGCGTTAGCAGGTCATAGTAAATTGATTCTGAAGGAATAAACATAAAAGCAAATTCCATGGTATTCTCATTTGGCCGGACATACTTACTAGTCTCATCAATGCGCTTCTTCAAATCATTTTTGAAGTCTTTAGCTAGTCGCTCACGCTGCTCGGCGTCGTTATTATTAATCAATTTCTCGTAGTTTTCCAAAGAGAACTTTGAGTCAACGGGAATGATCTGTTCTTTAACAAAGACGACCGCATCGACAATATCACCATTATTAAAAGTGTACTGCATCTGGTAGCTATTAGGCGGCAAAACATTTTTCAAAGTTTCTTCCAAGAAATACTCGCCTAAGATGCCGCGCTGCTTAGGATTTTTCAAAATATCTTGCAGGTTCTGTAATTGACTAGAAAAATTAACCACTTGGCGATTAGTTTCATCGAGCTGGGTTAGTTTAGCGGTCACTTGAGTAATAGTCTTAATTGACTCAGCTGACATGTTCTGAATCAGACGCGCGGTATTACCCATTTGTTCTTGATTCGCTTGGTGAGTTTGAGCCAGCTTGGCATCGATAATCTTATTAAAATCACGACTTTGATGATTTATCATTTCGAGCATCTCGCGCTGGGCGGTATTTTGGTCACGCAAATAGGCGAGTTGCTCTCTTAATTCTCGACCTTCAGTGCCTGACTTGTTGCTGAGGGCTAGTTTGAGCAAGATAGCGATGGTGATGATTAGTAGAATTGTGATGATATATAACATAAAGTTTATTGTTTAAGCCGTTTTATCATAACAGTAAGCTTTATCGGGGGCAAGTGATGGTTTTAATGATGAATTTAAAATTTCAAATTTCAAAACAATTTCAAATTTTACAAATTATAATTTCTAAAACTTTTGAAATTAAGGTATTTATTCATTAAAAATTGTTTTTAAATTTTAAATTTTAAATTTGAAATTAAATTAGCAGCGCTTTCTATCTCCTAATCCCTGTGTTATAATACCCAAATTACAAATAATCCCTCCTAAATTATGTCACACAGTCAGCTTGATGAAGAATCGAGAATTAGAAAAATAATCACCCTAAGTATAGCTGGACTATTGATTAGCGCTGTTTCTTTCTCTGGCGGTATGGTTTTTGCTCAGAGCTCTTTGGCTAAGCCTGGCTCTTTGCTTGAACAAATTAACGTAAGTGCTGGTGGTAATAATTTTAAAACTTCAATTAAAGATTTTGATTCAGATCTCTTTGCTGAAGTCTGGAAGTTGTTGCAAAGAGATTATGTTGATCATAATGAATTAGATCAAAAGAAGATGTTTTACGGAGCCTTGCATGGCCTAGTTGCTTCCACCGGTGATCCTTACACCATGTTTTTTGATCCTGAAGAAAACAAAGAATTTAAGACTGATGTCTCAGGTAAGTTCGAAGGTATTGGTGCTGAAATCGGTCTTAAAGACGATTTGATTACTGTCATCGCTCCGCTAGAAGGTATGCCGGCCGAAAAGGCTGGTGTGCGAGCTGGCGATAAGATTATCGCTATTGATGAAGCTAGTACTGTTGGCATGACTGTTGACCAGGCTGTCAAAAAAATTCGTGGTGCTGGCGGCACTAAGGTTGTGCTGAGTATTTTGCGTGATAAAGCCAAGACTCCGATTAAGATTAGTATCGAAAGAGGTGTCATTGTTATTAAAAGTGTTAAGAAGACCGTTAAGGATGGTGTAAATATTATCCGTATTAGTAGTTTTAGTCAGGACACTGAGGCTGAATTTAATCAAGCGGTGAGCGAAGTTTTAGCTAGTAAATCCAAAGATCTGATTATCGACCTGCGCAATAATCCTGGTGGTTACCTTGATGTCGCTATCGCTATGATTGGTCGCTGGATTGGTGACGAAGTGGCCGTCATCGAAAAGTATAGTCAGGATAAACAGACTCCTCACAGATCTAGTGGTCCCGCTAACTTAAAAAATTTCCACACGGTTATCTTGGTGAATGATGGTTCGGCTAGTGCTGCTGAAATTTTGGCCGGAGCTCTACAGGACTACAAACTCGGCATCCTCGTCGGCAAAAAAACTTTTGGCAAAGGCTCAGTTCAAACTCTGGAAGAATTATCCGATGGTTCTTCAGTCAAGATCACTTCAGCTAAGTGGCTGACACCTAAGGGCCGCTCTATAAACAAAGAGGGGATTATGCCTGATATTGAAGTCCTAGTTAGCGAAGAAGATATTAAGGCTACTCGTGATGTCCAACTTCTCAAAGCATTAGAGGTCTTAAAGAAATACGATCAGTATAAGAAACCCTAATTATTATGAAGGCAAGAGGCTTTACTTTGATTGAAATTAGCATTGTTCTGGCTATTATCGTTGTCATGTCAACTCTTGCTTATGCTAATTTTCAAGGTACGAGCAGTCGCGGTAATATCATTAATCATGCCGGCAAGGTTCTAAGTGCTCTGCAGACGGTTCAGGCTAGCGGTGTTTCTGGGCGTACGAATAACGGTGAAACTGTCAGTGCTTGGGGTCTTAATCTCAATCGCCTCAATAATAAGTACACAATCTTTGCTGATTATAATAATAATGGTGTCTATGACTACGCCACTAAACTTTTGATTCATGGTTCAGAGACAGTTCAGTCTGGCGGCGCTAGCGGATCTTATCTAAGTGAAAGCTCTAATGCCGCTGCTTCTGTCTCAATCTGGAACGAAGCTAGTCGCGAGACTAGTGGCGGTAAACCAAGTGGCACTAACGGCTATTGGTCTTTCATTAATAATGGCTATCTTAGCGTGCCTAGGTCTGATGACTTCTATCTAGCTGATCGACAATTCTCTTTTGATCTCTGGTTCAAGGCTGATAACCTCGGCTCTAGTATGAATTTATTTTATCTAGGTGATTCTGAATCTGGTCCCGAGCACACCGCTTACCGTTTGTATAAAGACGTCGATGACAAAATTGTCTTTGAGTTTTCAGATGCTGCTGCTGTTCTCTACACCGTTAGTTCTGCCGATGCTATTTCCGCTGACACTTGGTATAATGTTGCTGTAGCTCGTGATGATAGTGCTCTTCTGCTCTTTCTCGGTGATGAAAATGATAGTCAGTTAGCTGTGGTTAGTTCCACGCCTATCATGTCTACCACTACTGGTAGTTATTTTGAACAAGATTTGCAGATTGCTTCTGATGGTTCTTGTCCCGATCTAAGTTGTACTTGGCATGGTGCTATCGATGAGTTTCGTCTCCTAGTTGGCAGTCCGCGTTTCACTAAGAAATTTTTCATACCTACTAGCATCGGCAAAGCTGACGATGAGGCTTTTAAAACTATGAAGCTAGCTCCGGGTATAGTTTTCCAGCGCCTTTATAATAATGGCGCCATGGTTGATGAGTTAAACATTGCCTGGAAGATTAATGATTCTTCACACTTTAGTTATGTTGATAATTTGCCTAGCGTCACTTCATCTTTGGTTATTAATCATGCTGGCGCTGAAGACACTAATACTGATCGCGATGTGCCAGCGACCATTACTATTAGTTCTGGCGGCGCCTTTGAAAAAGCCGGCTTTTAATTATGATTAAATTACAGCGTCATCATCCTCAAGGCTTCTCTCTTATCGAGATCTTATTGCTCGTTGCTTTGGTTAGCGTCTCCTTTATGGGTGTCAGCAGCTTGCTGCGTCAAACTGTTCAGCTTGAAGGTCTGGCTAAGGCAGACTTCATTGCTAATGCCTTGGCTGATGAGGGGATTGGTTTAGTGAAAGCTATGCGCAGTGATAATATTGCCAGTGGTGTGGATGTCTTTCAGGATATTGCTGAAACTCCAGCTATGCCAGCTCCGCTAGAGACTAATTATTTTCGCATTGATAAAACTTTAAAAAATTATATTGCCCCTGCTCCTTTTTGGACTAGGAATAATGCTGCTATGGCTTTGCCTAGCCCTGATCCTACTAGTTCTCTAGCACGTTTAAATTTCGACACTAGCGATTATTATAGTTATAATGATGGCACTCCTAGTGAATTTTATCGAGTCATCACTGCCACTCCTATTGCTTATGGCGCCCCGCGTCGTTTTATGATTGATGTTTCTTCAGTGGTTACCTTGCTTTATCGTGGCAAGACCTATACTTATTATCGCTACACTCGTCTTAATGATGATAATTAATTATGTTTAAAGTTGTTCAGTCTACAACTCTGCCCAAGGCTCTGACTTTACTAGAACTAGTGGTGACAGTGGCGTTGTTTGCAATTCTGACTCTGTCTATCACCAAGCTTTATATTCAGGTCTTAAGCGCTCAAGATAGAATCTTAGACGAGCAAAATATTATTGCTGATTTAAATTATGCTAGCTCAGTCTTCATTGACGAAGCTAAGCGTTCAGCTCTTCAAGTTGTACCGGCTAGTGGTTGCGGTGATACGGCTGCAGTTAATTGTCAGAATAAATATTTTTGTGCTGCTGGTGATTTAAGCAAAGCCTGCATGATGAATAAGGGTCTGGTGCGCATTAATTATTATACTGACACCGGTCTCTTTAAAGCTACTCGCGGCGGTTCTATTTATAGTATTACTTCCAGTGACATTAGTTTTAGTGCTACTAAGCTAGAACCAAACAGTAGTGGCGATCAGTTAAATGTTCAAATTAAAGCTAGTGGGGATAATCAGTATCAGCAAGAAATTTTTTATCAAAACTATATTACTAAATAAATTAATTTTATGCGCAATGAGCAATCTTCTAAGTTTTCAAATAATCTAATAACTAAAAAAGTTTGTGGAGGCAAGCAGCCAGCCATGATTTCCATGGTTATTTTAGTAGTCGTCGCCATCGTCTCCTTAGCTGTTGCTAGTTTAGCTGTTAGTACTGGCTCAATCTTTCGTCGTCAAAGTTTTTACGGTGATGCTGCTAGAGCTTCTTTTTGTGCTGAGTCTGTTACTAACACTCTTGTGGCTAAAACGAATTTAGGCACGATGTTTGCGGCTTGTGAGCCTGGTCAGTGTGTCATTCTTGGTACTGACACCTGTGGTGCTTGTGGTGAGTCTAATACCATGATGACTTGTCAGGACAGTCAAAACAATCCGCCTCTGGTCTGCAATGGCTATATTCGTATTGGCTACAAGCTAGGCACAAGTGATAAAAATCTGACAGCTACTGCCGAGTGTGGCAAATCTTCTTATTCAATAAATTGGGATTATACAGCACCTGCTCCTGGTGGCCCTTGTGCTGGTGGCGGCCTTGCTGCTCCTGGTGTCACTTGTGGTAGTCCAGCTAGTTCTGGGTTATACTAGATAAGTCATAAGTCTAAAGTCAAAAGTCGAAAGACGAGCGGGCTTACAACTTTAGACTTTCAGACTTTTATTTTTTATGAAAAAAGCCTTCTCTTTAATCGAAGTAATTACCGTGGCGACCATCATCGCTGTCTTAGCTAGTTTATCCGTAGTTACTTACTCTAAAATTCGTCGTCAGTCACGAGATGCTACTCGAGTTC
>CAYSXQ010000007.1:24765-36762 GCA_964435085.1 uncultured Gammaproteobacteria bacterium
TCCGTAGTTACTTACTCTAAAATTCGTCGTCAGTCACGAGATGCTACTCGAGTTCTTAATATTACGCAAATGCAGTCAGCTCTTGCTGCCTATCATCGTGATTTCGGTTCTTATCCTGCTGCCATCACTCCTGGTGCCGCTCTTACTGCTTCTGGCTCTACCTATATGAGTCAGATTCCTACTAATCCTTTGCCAGTCGAGGAGGCTTGTACTGATTTTCCAGAATATGTTTATTATGCTGATAATTCTGGGGCGAAAATAACTTCTTATCACATTTCTTTTTGTTTAGACTCTGGTTCTGCTGATCTTAGTGCTGGCCAACACTTAGCTACACCAGAGGGTATCGTGGGGCAATAACTAAGTCGCTTAAAAGATATGAAAAAAGCTTTTACTTTGCTAGAGATAATGATAGTTCTCGCCATCATGGGT
This sequence comes from uncultured Gammaproteobacteria bacterium, assembly GCA_964435085.1. Classification (GTDB taxonomy): domain Bacteria; phylum Patescibacteriota; class Patescibacteriia; order Patescibacteriales; family Patescibacteriaceae; genus UBA917. Next base: position 25,195 of record CAYSXQ010000007.1, read on the forward strand.
ATTGTTATTGGCTCAGTGCTAGTTTCTTCATCAGCTATTCGTCGTAGTAATCGTGACGCTAAGCGTGTTGCGGATGTTAGTTCTATTCGAGCCGCTCTGGCTGATTATTACAAAGTTTTTCATCGCTATCCACTTAGCTTGACTGCCGGTGAGCCCTTAGCTTCAACTAGTCCTAGCTTAATTTTTCTTTCAAGCGTCCCGTCTAATCCTCAGCCTGTTGATGGTGATTGCTCAGCTGCTACTAGCTATGCTTATCTGCCATCAGCTGATGGTAGCGACTATACTATTAATTTTTGCTTAGGTGGACGAGTTGGTGACTGGGGCTCAGGGTTTAATTCTTTGAGCTCGGAAACTGAAACTACTTGTGTCCCTGACTGTGTTCGTTCTTGTGGGGCTGGTTCCGATGGTTGTGGCGGTAGCTGTTCTGTTAGTGCTTGTGGGGCGGGGGAGACTTGTGTTTACGATCACTGCATTAGAGATTAAATATTAATTTAAATAAGTTGTCGCTCGATTCAATTCATGCTATAATTTTCAAATAAATATCCCTATGGCTCAGAAGCTAGCAATCGCAATTTTGTTTTTGATACTCATTGTTGTTACAGCCGGAGTTTATTGGTATGTCTCTCAGCCTAATGCGCCATTTGAGCTAGTTGATACTAATCAGCCTAGTCCTATTAGTCAAAATCAGTCAGCGCCAAGTAATTCTTCGGTCGCTGGATCTGGGTCTGTTGTAAGCAGTACTAAGGCTATGCCAAGTGAGCAGGCAATTGCTACTCAGATTGAAACTACTTTAGAAAAAATAAAAGTCGAGGGTAAGACCAGGCGTCTAACTAGTTCGGAATTAATGTATTTAGCTAATCCTCGTGACGCTGCTCTCAAAGATTTAACTAAATAATACTACTATGCCTGTTAGGCTTAATAAGAAGCAAATAATTTTTCTCGGTCTCTTGATTACCGGCTTCTTTGCGACCATTGTATCGCAAACTCTAGCTGCTACCTGGACTGGCCCAGCCGCTACACCACCAGGAGCTAACAAAGAAGAGCCGATCAATGTCGGCACTACACCACAGTCCAAAGATGGCTATCTTTTGCTGAGAAATTCCGGTGCCTCTAATAATCTATCACTGCAAGAAATTGGTTCTGGCAATATCTTGTCTTTCCGTGTTAATAACAGTGGCTCTGGCTCAATTAGTAATTGGGTTTTGCCTAGTACTGCTGGTACTGCCGGCCAAGCTTTGGTTGTTGGTAGTGTAGCTGGTGATACTATGAATCTGAGCTGGAGCTCTTCAGCTATGCCCGCTGGTTCTGTTGGTGCTACTTGGTATTGGGCTAGTGGCATACCTGCTTGGCAGAATAATACTAATATCTATAATGACGGTATTGGCAACGTCGGTATCCATCTCGGCAATGGTGTAGAGCCTAATAACTTTCAACTAGAAATCGGTGGTAATGCTGGTCCTAATGTTAACGGCGCTTATGACCTCGGCAGCTCTCTCTTGAAGTGGAATAATGTCTACGCCACCACTCTTCACGGCGCCGTCAATCCGGGCTTTAGTTTCGGTTCAGTTTATTTTCAAAGTCCTAGTGGCATGACCGAGGACAATGCTAATTTCTATTGGGATAATAGTAATGACAACCTGGGCCTCGGTACCAACACTCCGAACTCCAGGCTACACGCCTACAAGACTTCTGGTCAGAATGCCGAAATTGACATTCAAAGTACTGCTGGTGCTGGGAATCATTGGGGCATCTACGATGATCGTCTCGGAGGTACTAATGAATTACGTTTTTGGAAAGGCGGCGCAAATCGTTTCTCTTTTGGCGCTAACGGCGTCATGACCTTAGGCACTGTGCCTTGGGAACGGTTGCCAGCTGCCTCTTGCGGCGGCGCTACACCAGTGGTCACTGGCTTTGATAGCTCTGGTCCAATTTGTGGTCCGGGTTCAACTCTAGCTGATCCAGGTGCTACTGGCTCCACTATTTATTGGAATGGCACTGCTTGGGTAGGTAGTACTAATATTTATAACAACAACGGTAATGTCGGTGTTGGTGTAGCAAGCCCGGCTGATTTTAAATTGCAGGTTAATGGTAGCGTTGGTCCTAATACTAATAATACTTATGATCTTGGTTCGGCTGCTAAGCGTTGGGCTAATCTCTATGCCACTAACCTAAATGTCTCTGGTAATTTTAACCCTGGTTTCACTCTTGGCTCTGTCTATTTCCAAGGTGCTTCTGGTCTAGCTCAAGACACTGCTAATTTCTATTGGGACGATACTAATAATCGCCTCGGTCTCGGTACTAATGCTCCGGCTAATTTCTTGCTTGACGCGGCTGGTTCAGTTGGTCCTCATGCTAATGACACTTACGACTTAGGTTCAAATGCCATGCGCTGGAGGAATTTATTTGTTAACAATATATCCACAACCCTGGCCGGTCTCAATCTAGCTGTACCGGCCAAAGCTCTGGTCTTTGGTGTAGCAAGTGGCGCGGGTAATCTCGACACTGACAGCAGTGCGCTATTTTACGATAAGGCGACTAGCGTTTTGACTACTGGTCACCTCTATCCTAATACTACTAACACCTTTGATCTGGGTAGCTCTAGTCTTCGCTGGCGCGATTTCTATGTTCAGAATGTCAAAATCAACGGCTTTACTACTGGCTCTGTAGTTTTCCAAGGGGCGAGCGGCAATCTATCTGAAAACAATAATAATTTCTTCTGGGACAACGCTAATAGCCGCTTAGGTATCAATACTAATTATCCACTCGACACTTTCCAGGTTATGCAAGGCCGAGAATCAACTGGCGGTTGGTATAATTTCCCATCTGGCAGTTGTCAGATTCAGGTTTCAAGTAGCGGTACTACAGTTAATGGTGTTGATGGCGGTGATCCTTGTTGGTTCACTCACGACCTATCTGTCGGGATGGAAATAGCGCTTACTAGCACTAATCCTAAGGAGTTTCGCAGAATCACTAGTGTTATTAATAATAATCAAATCGTAGTTGATAGACCATGGTCTTCTTCTGGTACCTTTGCCTTTAGTCAAAGAATTAGAAGTTTGGGTATCTTTAGTGATAGCGGGGCTATTAGCTTTAATGGTGGCGTAGTTGATGCTACCTACGGTCCAGTCGGTGGAGTCAGTACTATTTATCTAGGTGGTAAGCTATTCATGCATAACAGTGGCTTTAGCGACAATTTGACCGGTGGGACTTTGTCTGGTGGTAGTAATTTTTTCTTTAGCAATACATTTATAGGTGATAACGCTGGCTCTGATTTTATTCAAAATGGTGGAACTCCCGCTGGTCAGTTAAATACCGCTGTTGGTTACCAAGCACTACAAGGTGATAATATCGATAGCTACGCTAATACCGCTGTTGGTGCTGGGGCGCTAACTAGTAATATAGGAAATTACAATGTGGGAATTGGCGCGGATGCTTTGGTTAATAACATCAATGGCGTTGGGAACGTTTCGATTGGTTATAGCGGTGGCGTTGTTCCTTTTGTGGAATTTAACAGTTACAATACTATTATGGGTTATCGAGCCGGCGTGCTTAATACCGGCAATAGAAACACTTATTTAGGTGCTCAAGTTGCCGAAGATGCTACTATCGGTAATGACAATGTCTTCATTGGCTCTAAAGCTGGTAAATCAGTAGTAGGTAATCTTGATGGCCATCTCATTATTAACAATGATGATGCAAGCCAATATAATTCTTTAATCTTTGGTAGATTTTCTGATTCAGCTAATAATCGAAATAATGCCTTCCTTAGAATTAATGGCGATCTACAATTCGGCTACGGAGCCAATGCTGTTAAGGGCAAGACTATTGATGCTGGTGGCGGACTCTGTATTAATCAAGGTGCTAACAATCTACAAATGTTCTTGGTTAATGGCGTCGTTATTTGTACTAGAGCGGCTGTCGCTGACTGTAATGCTGTCGGCTTCGACTTTGCTGGTTGCTGTGCTGCTCAAGGTGGTTGTCAATAATAATAAATATAACTATGAAATATAATTTTTGGACTATCTCTATCTTAATCATTGCTGGTGCTTGTCTTGGCTTCTTCGGTCTTGTCTATTGGAATCTGGCTGTCACCATCAAGCAGGCCGAAGCCGGGGAGGCTCAAATCAGCGAGCGCCTGACCGCCATTGAGAAATTTTTAGCGCCCGAGGATAAGACAAATCTAAAACAATAATCTATATGAAAAATTTCAACATCGATAAAGACAAGTCCAAGGAAATGATCAAAATCGGCTTAATTTTAATTTTGTCAGCTGGCCTCATCGCTTTCATTGTGCTGATCAATTTCTACTACACCGACAAGCTCCAGCAAATCCAGGCTATTTCTAATAATAATATGCAGCGACTAACCAGAATTGAAACTTTCCTTAATCAGCAAATCCAGGCTGCTCAAGAGCAGGCTCAAGCTGCACCGGCTGAAGTAGAGAAGAAGTAATTTTAATAGCATCGTCATCCCAGCGTAGACTGGGACCTCGTGAATGAAGCTTTTACGACGAGATTCCTGCTTCCGCAGGAATGACGGAGATGGCTTATGTCTAAAAAATTACAACACAGTATCCTAGTCACCAGCCTATTAGTTCTAATAGGCTTTTTCGCTTATTATGCTTACACTTTGCAGACTAGAGAGGCTTGGGCGGATAGTGACGATCCTAGTTTCACTCCCTTGCGTGGTTGGGCTTGGTCAGACACTATCGGTTGGCTGAGCTTTAATCATCGCGACAACCCTACTAGCACTCCTGAGTATTTGGTGGCTGTAACTGGCGTCGAAGCTCCTGCAGGATTTTTTAAATTACAAGGTCATGCTTGGTCAGACAACGTTGGTTGGCTAAGCTTTAACACTGATCAGTACGGTACTGATTGTCCGGCGCCGAGACCATGCGGCGACTGTGGTGCTTGCTATAGCCAGGCTACTAATCGCATCGTTGGCTGGGCCAAGATGCTTTCCTTAAAAAATCCAGGTGACCCTGAGAATCTTAATTATGGTTGGTTAGAGCTAGGCGAGAACGGTAATAACAGTGGCGTAGCTGCAACAGCTAGTAATGGTGATATTAATCAAAGTAATTGGGGCGATCTCACCGGCTGGGCCTGGAATGGTTCTGATGACAAGAGTGGTTTAGGCTGGCTTAGTTTTAATTGTCTAAGCGGCGGAGCAGGTGGCGCTAATATCTGTGGCTCTACTAATTACAAGGTCAGTGCTCGACCAGATCAGCCTGTCATCACTTCTATTATGCCTACTCCTGGCAAGGATAGCTCTAGTATTGATATTAATTGGACTCCAGTTTACGGCGCTACTAGTTATGAGATACTGCGTCAAGATTATGTCTGTTCTGGTAATCCTACACAGCGCTGCACTAAGGATTTTGATAACACTTGTCCTGGCATGGGTTCCTGTAATCAGCTGACCGCTATCACTACTATTGATACCGTAGCTGGCCGCAGCTCGGCTAGTTATTCTGATACTAATAATATTGTTGAATTTGCTACTTATCTCTATCGTGTCCGAGCTATCAATCTATTTGCCGGTATCGCTTCGCTCTCAACCCCTAAATACAGTGTTAGTCCCATTGGCATGAACGACTTAGCTGCTAGCGGTATTTGTCAGGCGCCTCCTGCTGGTGCTAATGGTCAAATTTTTGTCGATCTTAGTTGGAATGCTTATTACACCTTCAACGCTGGTCAAATTGAAGCTTATGATATTGAGTATTGCAGCACTAAGACCGGAGGTACTTGCGGTACTTTAGATTTCTCTGCTCTAGCGCCAATTACTACACCTAGCTCAACCGATCCAGTTAAGTGGCGTCACGTGATAGTCGATGATACTGGCAATGCTACTGACCTTTATTCTCGACTCAAGGCTTCTGAGTTTATTACTTATCGTATTCGTGGTGTCGGTCGTGACAAAGTCTGCATCGGTGGAGCTAATATTAATCATCCTTGTATCGATAACAGTGCTTGTCCTGCTAGCACTTGTTCGCTGACTAATACTTGTCAGGGTGGTGATAATGACGGCAATGCTTGTACGGATAATACTGATTGTCCGCAGGCTACTTGTGGACCATCAAAGAGTAGTTGGTTGTTAACTGCAGCCAAGCAGATTTGTCCTCGCGGTACTGAGTATAAGGAAGTCCGTCCCGATAATTGATTTTAATTTAAATTATGAAGTCAGCTACTCAAAAAAAAGCTTTCACAATCCTTGAGGTTCTTGTCACTCTCAGTATTATTACGGTTATTTTGACTCTTTCTATGGTGAGTTATAAGCGTGCCAATAGTCGTAATGCTATTGTCTTTGCTGCTTATCAAGTGGCAGGGGATGCGCGCTTAGCTGAAAGTTATGCTGCTTCTGCTCGTCAGTACTCAACTCAGCCTAAATGGAATGTCTGGGGTGCTCACTTCACGGCCGGCAGTAATCAGTATCGAATCTTTGTTGATAAAAATTTCAATGGTTTTTATGATGCTGCTGATGCTATTTGGCGTACTGTTAAATTGCCTAGTGGTGTTAGTGTCAAAACCTTGCGTTACAAAAAATCCGGCTCTATCGCTGGCGTGTCTGAGTTATCAGCTGTCTATTTTCCGCCTAGTCCCACTAGCTCTCTAGCTTATGATGCTACCACTAATCAATTTGAAGAGGCTTATATCACTCTTGAAGATAATATTAATCTGTCCATCAAAGAAGTTACTTTGAACTTTTTTGGTTTAATTGATGTTACTAAATAGTATGACAATGCTTAAAAAACAATCTCAATCATTGTCATTGCGCCGCGTCGGCCGTAGCGCCAGTCCTGAGTCGTGTCGAAGGATCAGCGAAGGAGGAAGGAGCTCCTATGGCAATAATGTTAGAGCTTTTACTCTCATCGAAATCATGGTCGTTGTTAGCGTCGTGACTATTGCCTTCATTAGCATCGTCGGCTTAGTGCAAAAGACCATGATGCTTTATTACGACAACAAAAATGTTTTGATCGCTAATAACTTAGCTCAAGAAGGTCTAGAGTTAGTCCGCTTTGTTCGTGATGACAACTGGATGACTCCGAAGACTTATCCTATCGCTCAAAATTATTTCGCCCGCAGTATTAGTGTGGACTCCGGCGGTCTTAATCCGACTGATTCTGTTGGGCAGCGAGCAGGTAACAAGCTTATCTTTACCATTGACTCTACTATTCTTGATGATAGTCTAAGTCGCTTATCAATCACGCCTTTTTATAGCAAATTTGACACTGTTGCTGGTCCTGTAGCTGAATTATCTCCTAATCCTGGTTGTCTAGGTGTCATAAAAAACTGTCTCAAGCTGCCGGCTGCCAAAATTTATCGCGATGAAACCACTCCTACTAACATCGTCCACCGCTACCTCAGCGGAGCTCCTACTGCCACTCAATTTCCGACTGGCTTTAACCGAATTATCGTCACTGAATACCGCGATCCAAACAATACTCCGATGAATTTCGCCGACGACTACCTACATGTTGAATCTTGGGTTTATTGGTCCGATCATGGCAAAGATAAATTTTTTCATTTAGATACTGACTTATATGACTACACTTGGCGCTACCAAAACTAGAGCATTTACTATGATCGAGCTGCTGATTGCTCTGACAGTCTTTAGTATTGTCATTTTGATCGTTTTACAATCCTTTGTGAAGGTAATTGACTACAATCGCAAGGCTATTCAAAATCAAGGCATTCAAGATCATGCGGAATTTATTTTTCAATTAATGACTCGTGAAATACGCACTGCTAAGATAAACTACAGTGATAATTGTCATAGCTTTTATAATAATTTTGATTTGACTAGTACTGATTATGTGAAGACTAATCAAATTTATAGTATCGCTACAGTTAGTTCTGCACCGGCTATCTTTTTTGAAAATGCTAACAGTGAGTGCGTTGCTTTTTATCTCCAGGCTGACGCGGCGGCTAATAATATCAAACGACTACGTGTCGCTCGTTGTGCTCACCAAAACAATCCTAACCGTTGCGCTGGTCCAACTAATTTGAGTCAGGCTTACGTCACACCGCAAGATATTGAGGTTCTCAAATTCACGGCTCGGGCCAGCGATTTCTCTAATCTAGCGGCAAGCGAAGGTGATCGCCACCGACCGGCAAGTGTTAGTTATTATATCAAGCTGCGGAGCTTCATTTGGCAACCACCAGAGATTGAATTTACTAATTTCATCACTGCTCGTAACGGCGAACAATTCTAAATTATGATTACTAAACAAAAAGGTTCAGCTATTCTCACTACCATCTTCTTGCTCTTTGGTATCTTTGTGGTGGCAATGATTGGTATTGATATTATCATGAGCGGTCTGGCTGCTAGGCGTGCTCAAGGGGCGAGTACCAAGGCTTTTTATGCTGCCGAAGCTGGCACGGAAAAGGCTCTCTCGATGTACAAGCTCTATGGCGATGCTATTTTAGACGACAGTAATTGCAGTATCGCAAGTCCGATCTCTCTCAATCTCCTTGCTCAAACAAGTCCTTTTTGCCCTGGCGATGATCTGAATAATTATAGTCTGTCTGGTCTTCTTGCTGGTGAAACTGAGCCTAAATACTGGGTTAAGACCACTAACGCCAGTGGCGCTCAAATCGTCAGTCTCAATGGTCGCGGTAATCACTCTAATACTAGTCGTGAACTCTATGTTAATTTCTGTTTGCCTGATTGTGCTGGAAGACTTTCTGGGGCGGATGATGGTTGCGGGGGAGTTTGTAATTAATTATCAATTTTCAATTATCAATTAACGGCTGCTTTTTAGCCGTTTTGCTATTTCCAAAAATAACACTATAATTACCTTGAACTTTCTATATTTACATCTTTCTATTTTTCTATATTTCTGCCTATGAACAAATCCGAAGCCAAGCTCCGCATTGCTAAACTCCGTGAGGAGCTCGATCGTCACAATTATCTCTATCACGTTCTTGACGCGCCAGAAATTTCTGACGCTGCTTTGGATAGTTTGAAGAACGAGTTACAATCTCTAGAACAGCTCTATCCTGACTTGCTGACAGCTGATTCGCCAACGCAACGCGTCAGTGGTCAGCCGCTTGCCAAATTCACTAAGGTCAAGCATAGTTTCCCGATGCTCTCCATTTATGACGGTTTTTCCGAGCAAGACCTGCGTGATTGGCAAGAACGTGCCCTGAAGCTTCTTAGTCCTGATGAGCGCAAACAATTAACCTATTTCGCCGAAATGAAAATGGACGGTCTAGCTATGAGTTTGATTTATAAACAAGGACTCTTCACTCAAGGCGCTACTCGCGGTGATGGTACGACTGGTGAGAATGTGACTAATAACCTCAAGACTGTCGAAACAATTCCCTTGCGTCTGCGTATCCCAACTGCCGCTGAATTAAAACAGCTTGGTATGACTACTGATCAGATTGACTATTGTCTCGACAAAGTTACGCATGGTGATATCGAAGTGAGAGGTGAGGCTATCATTACCAAAAAAGTCTTCGAAGCTCTTAACAAAGCCTATGCTAAGCTTGGCAAGGCAACTCTTGCTAATCCCAGAAATGCTGCTGCCGGCTCCATTCGTCAGTTAGATCCAAGTATTACGCGTGAGCGCAAATTAGAATTCTACGCTTATGATATTATTACAGATTTCGGACTAGAGTATCATCACCAAGAGCATGAGTTAGCTGTTCTGCTTGGCTTTAAGGTTCTGAGTCAGAACAAGGTCTGTCCCACTCTTGATCACTTGATTAAATTCCACCATCATTGGCAAGATCACAAAGCTCAAGTCGGCTTTGATTGTGATGGTATGGTAGCTGTTGTTGATAATCTATCACTGTGGAAGAAGCTTGGCATCGTTGGTAAGGGGCCGCGCTATCTACTCGCTTATAAATTCGCTGCCGAGCAGGCGACTACTATTATTCGTTCGGTTGATTGGCAGGTCGGTCGTACTGGCGCGCTAACTCCGCGGGCTGTTCTTGATCCTGTTGCTATTGGCGGTGTTACAGTCAGTCATTCTACACTCCATAACTATGATGAAATTAAGCGCCTAGGTATTAAGATTGGTGATACTGTTATTATTGAGCGCGCTGGTGATGTTATTCCAAAAGTTATTGAGGTTTTAGTTAATCTACGCACTGGTGCGGAGATTACTATTAAGCCACCTAAGGTTTGTCCTGTTTGTGGTTCAGCTATCGATCAATCACGCGCCGAAGTTGCTCTGCGCTGCACTAATAAAAATTGTTACGCCACTAATTTGCGCCGACTCATGCACTGGGCCAGCAAGAACGCCACCGACATCGACGGCCTAGGTCCCAAAATTATTGAACAACTGATTGAGGCTGGTCTAGTTAAAGATCCAGCTGATTTATATAGTATCAAGAAAAGCGATCTCTTAGAGCTTGAAGGTTTTGCCGAGAAGGGTTCGGATAATTTAATCGAGTCAATTAATCTACGTAGAGAATTACCTCTGGCGAAATTTATCTATGCGCTAGGTATTAGACATGTGGGGGAGGAGACGGCAATCACTATAAGTAAAAAAGCGACCTTTAGGTCGTCCCGCGAAGCCTTGGCGAAGTGGGAGTTAGAAGACTTCATTGCGTGGGCTAGTTCGCTAACTTTAAATGAGCTTCAAGAATGGGAAGACATTGGTCCCATCGTCGCCGAGAGTATCTACGAATATTTCCATGACGAGGCTAATTTAAAGTTGTTAAATAAATTAAAGCTTGCTAATATTACTATATTAAATAGCCTTCCAGTGTCCGGTGGCAAATTATCAGGCACAAGCTTTGTTCTGACTGGTACTATGGAGTCTATGTCTCGTGATGAAGCCAAGGCTAAAATCAGATCTTTGGGTGGTGAAATTTCCGAATCAGTCAGTAAGCAGACCAGCTACGTCGTAGCAGGGGAGAAGGCCGGGAGTAAATTAGATAAGGCAGAAAAACTAGGTGTCAAAGTTCTAAGCGAAAGCGAATTTAAAAAGTTATTATAATATGTCTCTAGACACAGAAAAAATTCAACACATTGCTAGTCTTGCGCGACTAAAGGTTAGTGAGCAGGAAGCCGAACACTATGCTCAAGAATTGAGCAAGGTCTTTGGCTACATTGACGAATTAAAAATGGTTGATGTCAAAGACATTGAGGCGACAACAAATATTTCTGGCTTGGCTAATAACCTCAGAGATGATAAAATAAACCAATGGTCAGTGACTGAAAGAGAGGCAGCACTAAAGCAGGCTGAGCGAGATGAGCTAGGCAGAGTCAAAGTGAAAAAAATCATGTAACTCTAATAGACAAAACTATGAAAATTTTAGTGATTGATAATGATATCAATATCAACGGACTCATCAAAAGTGTCCTGTCGATGGACAAAACCTTCGAAGTCGATTTTTCTTTGTCAGGTAAAGAGGGTCTGAAAAAGTTAAAAGGCGAGCACTACGACCTAGCACTAGTCGATCTCACCATGCCAGAAGTCAGCGGCTTTGACATCTGTAATTTCATGAGCGCCGATGACGACCTCAAGAGCGTCCCAGTTATTATTATCAGTGCTATGCCTATCAACGACAAAAATTTCCAAGCCGAGCACAGCAATTTCCAAAGTCTACCAGT
>CAYSXQ010000008.1:0-35151 GCA_964435085.1 uncultured Gammaproteobacteria bacterium
AACCTGAGCGTTGATGATAGCTTCTTGAGCTTTGTGAGTAAATTTATCAAACATAGTTTTATAAGTAAAAAATTAAAAGTCAAAAGTAAAAAGAGGTGATCTGTCCCATTAAAATATAATGAAACAATTAGCAGTCATTGACTAAGAGTGCTAAATAAATATACAAATTTTCGCAAAAGCTGTCAAGTCTAGCTTAAAAATAAAAAGACCCATTATCATTTGTTGATAATGGGTCATTGTTTAGTTATTAGCCAGCGAACTTTGGTATATTTTACCAGTGATACTAAAGCTAACTTTTATTTTAGCTAGATCTTGATCTCTAATGAAGTCAGGCGTTCTTCCGATAGGCACTCTTGCAGTCATCTCAGCGTAGTGATAATCAAGTCCAGGCTTTAAACCATAATTTTGAGCACTACGAATGCCAAGCACGGCATGATTTATTTTTGGATCATCAGTTGGGAGCATTAACAATGCTGTCCCAAATCCCAGCTCTCTAAATACTGGCATAGCTGCTATACTTTTATCTAAGCAAATAGCGGCTCCATAAAATAATACTTGAAAGTGTGTCCGGTAAGCTCGAATGGCGTATATGTTTATGAAGTAGCCTACAGCCTCTGCCTCTTCAGCGTCATTTCCTAGAGACTGAAAAAAGCTAACCGTCAGCTCAACTAATTGATTGGCACTGAAGCCTTGCTGCTTGGCAATTTCTTTCAATTGTCGAGCTAACTCAATCACAGAGGTGTCACCATCCAAAGTTTCAAGATAAGCGCTGTAGTCATTCTCGACTATCACCTTGTAAAGCGAGTAGTCTTTTTTAGCTTTTTCATAATCTAAATTTAGCTGCGGATCTAAATGCAGAACTACAGCAAAATTTTGACCATTGTATTCCCAAACAAACCTTTTAGACTTAATAGAATCCTTAACTGCTAACATTTCTTCATTGTCGGTAGTGACAATGGGTCTGTGTAGATGATCATAACGATTAACTGCCGTACCGCAAGCGCTAAACGCAACTATTAACAAAACTGCCGACAAAACAAGCATTGCTGCCTTCATAAGTACTCCTATATATAAATGTCAAAAAACACTGATTAATGATTATAATTATAGCATATTTAAGAGATATTGTCAAGCAATTGAAATTTAGCCTTTTATTTGCTATGCTAGGCGCATGAATACAGCTAAGCTTACAATTCTCCAAGTTCCTCTAGATAATCTCTCTAGCGACGAATTAAAGGCTAAAATTGACCAATATTTAGCCAGCTCGGAACCACGACAAATAGTTACGGTCAATCCGGAGTTCTTACTCGAATCACGAAGTAATGAACCTTTTCGTCAAGTCCTCCTAAAAGCCGACTTATCTCTAGCTGATGGCTTTGGCTTGCAGATCGCTGCCCTAGTCAAAGGTCACTATCTAGCTCGTCATACTGGCGCCGACCTCAGTAAATACTTATTTGCCTTAGCGGCCAAAGAGCAGCACCGCGTCGCCATCATCAATTGGACTCACAGTCTCTCTAGCTCCGAGGAAATAACTAAAGTCTTAGAGAAACTCTACCCTAAGCTAGTTTTTAAAATCATTAAAGCTGAAAGGGGAGAGGCCTTTCTAGACCTCAGCACTCTACTGGAGTTTCAAGCTGATATCATCCTCTCTACACTAGGTGCACCATTTCAAGACCAATTGCTAGCCGAACTTCTACCACAGACCGCCATCAAACTAGGTGTTGGCATTGGTGGTAGCCTAGATTACTTAACCGGCAAAGCCGAACGGGCACCGCTATTATTACGTAAACTTGGCTTTGAATGGCTCTGGCGCTTAGCTATTAATCCTCAAGCTCGCTGGCAACGCATCTTTGCGGCTGTCTGTAAATTTCCTTTTTATTTCATTCTCGACGATCTTATTCATCCTTTTCTCTACCGCCCCAATGTCGTCGGCTTTATTTATCGAGACAATGAAGTTCTAATCGTTAATAGTGCCAAAGAAAACCGTGACTTCTGGAAACTACCTCAAGGCGGTGTCGAAGCAGGCGAAAATCTAGCCTCAGCTATCGAGCGCGAAATGTACGAAGAATTAAAACTTAAGAATTACCAAATCACTAAGATCTATCCGCGACTCTTCAGATACCGTTGGCCAAGCGGCTACAGTATCCGTGGCTACAAAGGTCAAAGTCAAAGTCTGTGCCTACTTAGCTACAAGGGAACCAAAGACGGCATCACTCTCGACTACGAAAATCGTGACTACAAGTGGGTTAAGATCGACGAGCTCATTGACCAAGTTGACCCGGTCTTCGAAAAAGCCTACACTTTATTTGTTGACAAATACAGACAAAGTCAAAAGTAAAAAGATCGAAACTACTATCTTTTTACTTTTTCCTTTTAACTTTTTACTTATATCTCATTAATCATCTTAGATTCTAAAATTTATCCCAAACTCTATGAATAAAATCCGCCTCCGTCTAGCTCCATCTCCAACAGGCTTCTTACACATCGGCAATCTCCGCACCGCTCTTTTCGGCTACCTACTTGCCAAATCTCTGAAAGGTGATTTCATCCTGCGCATTGAAGACACTGACGAAAAGCGTGAGGTTGCAGGCGCCGTCGACAGTTTAATTAAAATCCTTGATTGGATTGGCCTTAACTTTGACGAAGGTCCACACAAAGGTGGCGACTATGGTCCCTACATCCAAAGTGAGCGCAAAGATATCTATAATAAACTAGCCACTGAACTTTTAGAAAAAGACGGTGCCTACCATTGTTTTTGTTCCAGTGAAGATCTAACTAAGATGCGCGAAGAACAACAAGCAGCTAAATTGCCGCCACGCTATGATCGTCGTTGTCGCAATCTAAGCAAAGACGAAGTCGCAGCTAAGATCAGCTCTGGGGCATCATTCATCATTCGTCAAAAGCTTCCTCTAAGCGGCGAGATCATCGTCCATGACGAACTCCGCGGCGACATCAGCTTTCAGTGCAGCGATCTTGAAGATCACGCACTTATCAAATCTAATGGCGTGCCAACTTATCAATTCGCTAGCGTAGTTGATGATCACTTGATGGGGATCTCCCACGTCACTCGCGGTGACGAATGGCTACCAAGCTTCCCGAAGAACATTTTGCTCTACCAAGCCTTCGGCTGGACCCCACCACTCTTCATCCACTTGCCATTAATTCTCAATAAGACTGGCGGCAAACTCAGCAAGCGCCAAGGCGACGTCTTCGTCGAGCAGTACAAAGACCGAGGCTATCTACCCGAAGCGCTGATTAACTTCTGCGCCTTACTTGGCTGGCACCCTAAGCACGACAAAGAAGTGCTAAGCCTCTCTGAGCTCGAACAAGAATTCTCCATCGACGGCATGGGTTCAAGCCCAGCTATCTTTGACGAAGACAAGCTCGACTACTACAACGGCCTCTACATCCGCCAGAAATCCGATGCCGAACTTCTGTCTTTACTGAAACTACACCTAGACAATATCGAAGCAGAGGATGATTATCTACTAAAAATAATTCCTACCATCAAAGATCGTTTAAAAAATCTTAACGACTTTACCGAGCTCAGTGCATTCTACTTCTCCAAAGATCTGGCCTACGAAGCCAGCCTCTTGATCTGGAAAGGTCTAAGCACTGAACAAATCAAAAATAATCTAAGCGAACTACTAGCCCAATTAGAATTAATTCCTGAATCAGATTGGCAAGCAAGTCAACTCGAAGAAAAAATTATCACTTGGCTCAAGACCAGCGACCAGAAACTAGGCGACTACCTCTGGCCCCTCCGCGTCGCTCTTACTGGCCAAAAAGCCAGTCCCGGACCATTTGAGGTAGCGAGCGTCATTGGTCAAAAAGAAAGCCTAAAGAGAATTACAAGCGCTCTAACTAATTTATAATTAAAATTTATTATTAATATTAAGACTATGAATTATTTTCTCGAGGCCTTCAAAAAATACGCTGACTTCGATGGTCGCGCTAGTCGCAAAGAATTTTGGTTCTTCGTGCTCTTCAATATGATCATCTGCTCAGCCATCCAAATCATTGCCGGTAGAAACAGCATGCTGCTGCAGCTTTACCAGCTCATTATCATTGTCCCGATCATCGCCTTAGCTATCCGCCGCATGCATGATATTGGCAAACAGGGCTGGTTTATCCTTATTCCTATCTACAACATCATTCTCTACTGCAAAGCAGGCGACAGTCTCATCAACAAATACGGCACTAAGCCACAGGAACTAAAATAAAAAAGCTATAAAAAAGCCACCTCTGTTTTAATAGAGGTGGCTTTTTAAAATAGACTTTCTATATTTCTATATTTCTATATATTTATGATATAATGAATTCATGAAAAAACTCTTCCTCACTCTATCAATCTTAGCTCTAGTCACTGGCACCGTCTTTGCTCAGCGCCTCTATTGGGCTTGGGCTCAAGTCACCGAAGATCTCTCAAGCTATAATCTTGACGACAAGTCTAGTCAAGAAATAGAACAATTAAACAATGATATTTCTAGCAAAAAAAACAGCATCGACGATTTGAAACGCAAACAAGAAGCTTACAAAGCAGCTATTCGCGCGAAGCAAAGCGAAAAAGCTGATCTAGAAAGTCAGCTAGCTATTTATGATAATCGTCTAGCCGCTATTCGCGCCAATGCCGAGGATGTTAAATTGAATATCGAAAAAACCATGCTAGAGATCAAGCGTACTGATCTAGAAATAACTCTCAAGGAGCAGGCGATAGCCAAAGAACGCGAGCGTATTGGACTTGCTCTCAGTCTACTCTACAAAGAAGGCAACAAAACTGACCTTGAAATCCTTTTTTCTAATGATTCTCTCAGTGAATATATCAATCAACTCGAATATCTCAAAGACATTAATAGTAGCATCAAAGACAGCCTCATTAAGCTTAAGATAGCCAGTGAGCGCCTAGCTCAAGACAAGAAAGAGCTTGAAGTTAAAAAACTCAGCCTCCTGTCACTGGAAGAAGATCTGCTTAACAAGCAAGATATCTTAACTGGTGAAATGGATAGTCGTGAGCTAGTCCTTGATCAAACCAAGGCCTCTGAAAGCGAATACCAACGCCTCCTCAACCAAGTTAAACGTGAACAAGACTTAGCTTCTGCTGACGTCGTCTATCTTGAAAAAACCATTCGTGACAAGCTGGCTAAGTCTAAAAAACTCGACGCTCTCAACGACAGTGTTACTGCCTTTGTCTGGCCAGTACCAAGTAAGATCATCACTACCTATTTCCACGACCCTGACTATCCTTACCGCAATCTCTTTGAACATCCTGCTCTTGATATCAAAGCTAAGCAATCCACTCCTATCAAAGCTGCGGCAGCGGGCTACGTCGGTCGAGTCAAAAGCGATGGTAGTACTAGCTACGCTTACATCATGATCGTTCATGGTGACGACCTCGCCACCGTCTATGGTCACATCTCTAAGGCTCTAGTCAAAGAAGGGCAGTACATAAATCAAGGCGACACTATTGCGCTCTCCGGTGGCGCTCCTAACCAAACTGGCTCCGGTCCACTAACTACTGGCCCACATCTCCACTTCGAAGTTCGTCTGCGCGGGATTCCCGTTAATCCACTTAGCTATTTGCAATAAAGAGCCTTCAGGGGGCTCTTTTTTGTTTATATTGACAAAACAGCATAATTATAGTAAAATAGGGGAGTTAAATATCAACAATCACAGTGGGGGAACAATGCTCTTTAAGATCTTTAAATTCAGTGGCAGTATTTCTAGCGAACTAATTCGCTATTATTTCTGTGGTGCCGCAGCTACTCTTGTCGATATTGGCACGCTCTGGTGCCTTCATAGTTACTTTGTTCTGCATTATTTAGTCGCAGCTAGCTTAGCCTTTATTCTCGCTGTCCTAGTTTCTTATTTATTTACCGTTCAGCTGATTCTTAAGCATTATGCTAGACGCAAATTTGGCTCAGAATTAGCCTTATTTGCAGCCATCAATCTAATTAGCCTTACTATTAGCTTAAGCGTCATTGCTTGCTTCTCTGAGGCAAATTTGCTCTATTCCAAGGCCCTAGCTATAGTTCTCAGCATAGCCTGGAACTTCCTTGCCAAGAAATTAGTTCTATTCAACAAATTAAAATCTAACTAAAGCAAAAAACCGCTACAATTAGCGGTTTTTTATTATATATTGACATTTAGGCTATCTTATGCTATAATAACACAAGTAAATTACTGATCCTTAACAATTACGGAGTTTCTAATGGAAGAATATCATCAGCTCATGAAGCAATTTTTGAGTAGCATAAGTCCTGATCGAGTAACTAATCCTTTCCAGAAAAGCAAAGCTCAATCAGAAAAGCCGGAGCCAAAAAATCCCTATAACAAAGATTTGAGTCCCTGCAGCTCACTAATCAATAAAATTGTTTAATCATTACTTAGGAGCGCCTAATGGCAAAAGATTGGAATAAAAATAATAACAAGCCCAAAGCTGGTAAGTACGCACATAGCGGAATAATCAACAAGGTCTTTGAGAAAGCCTTTGACGAAGCCTTTCTAGAGCTCGAGGATTTAGCTAGCGATCAAATCAAGCTACAAGAAAAAATTGATAAGTCTTACAAAGACTCTCAAGACTTAGACAATTGCCTTTATTTAATCCTCGAGAAGCAGCTCAGTACTATCACTAAGCTACATCTCAAAATTGGCATCAAAGAACTCAAGAGGATGAAAAAAGATTTCTACGCTGAATACTTCGCACTAGCAAACATTTGCCTTGATCTTCAAGTAGAGCTCAATAAGACCTATGAGATTATCAATAAAGTCGAACTCAAAAAAGATGCTCAAGGCAAGCCTGCATTTCCCTATGTTAGTCAAGAAAGCATCAGCGCTGATCTCAAAAGCTTTTTACAGTCTTTCGGGACCAACTACAAAGAAGATTGGCAAAAAAACAATTCAATACCAATCATTTCCCGGTATATCAATGCACTGTTCGAGCTAACCAATCAACAAGTCAGGCCCTTTTTAGTCGATACAAGTCTAGTAAAGCTCAACGCCTCATTGGACAAAATCCGAGCCTTGCTGCCAGACATCAAAGACATCGAAAGTAGGCTCCAATTACAATACGCAGTAAATAATAGCTAACAACCAAAGCCGTTTAAATAAACGGCTTTTTTATTTTTCTAAACAGTTGGAAAACTATGATTTAAGTCTGCTTCGTTAAAGCTTCGGCGGGCCAATAGGGGAGAGCTAAATCAGATTTGACCAAAGTCAATATTCTGGTATATGCTCATGATTATTAGTTCTTTTAACAATCAGGAGAATGTCATGTTTAAGGTGCCTATCATCAGACTAGATCAGCTAGAGGATCTAGCCACTTCTATGCACGAATATTTATCTGAACCTAATTATCTAGAAGTGACACTTAAAGAAAATCTAGATGCCAATTTTGCCGCTCTCAGAAGGGGAGGGCCAGATAGCGCTGATAATCTAGCTAGCTACCGCCAGTCTTACACTAACTATATCAAACTTAATATTGCCTATTCTTCGCTACAGCAAACCATCACTAGACTACTAATGATACTTGATAGTTTCAACCAAGCAAAGGAGTTGATAGCCGATCTAGACCGTATAACAGCCTACTATCACAAAGGAGGCCAGTCTAAGCAAGCAGAATTGAGCTCTGATATAATCTCTCGCTATGAGCACTTACTAAAGTCATCTCCCTATCATTTATTAAATTTTAGTCGAGACTTGATGACCAGCGGTTATATAACTTCATTTATAACTAGTCCTTATAACCGAATCTTAAAGTTCGCAGTCTACTAAGACAAAAACCACCCCAAAAGAGGAGTGGTTTTTTATTTACCTAGCCATAAGAGTCAATCTCAACACTCAATAAGCTTAATATTAATTGTGTCGCACAATGTAACTTATACGACACTAAAGTTATTTCAAAAGAGGTATTACGGCTCAAGTACCTATATTCATTGACTATCCACTTAGGCACTTAGTCAGCTATCTTAGTAAAACATTCTTAAATGACAGTCCCATGAACTGAATTTCTGGCGTAAATAATAAAATTATTTTTACACCCAATAAAAAAAATCCTATCACCGTTAAGCAAAATATACCAACAGCTACTACGAAAACTAATTTGAAGACTTGTTCTTGATTCATATAGTTGAATGAGATGACCTATACCACCTCTCCCCTCAAAGAGAGGCAAATAAGATGTGTCGCAAAATATAAAAGCAGTATAGTTATTATCGAAGTGATTATAGCATTAAATCAAGCAAGGAGCCAACAACAATCTTTCTACTCAATACCTATTGATAGTAGATTGACTTGCCGTATCGTAGATCGATGTATTTCTGACGATTGAAGGTCTGACCATCAGCTAAGTCAGCCTTACGCAAAGCTTCTAGCTTAGCCAGCTGTGTATCAATATCACTATTGATATTAAAATAAATAATCGGACCATTTAAGACTAAGACCTCGAGCGTATTAAATTCTTTACCCAAAGCAATACGGCGACTAGAGAGACCTTTAGTCTTAAGCTTCAAAGCTTCATTTAAGGCTCTGGCGCTACGCAAGTATTTTTCCTCTATCACAATACGCCTCCCCTCTTTTTTTGAATCACTAATATTTAACACCGAGAGCAAATCACCCAGAGTCGAAGTTGCACTGGTCTTTTTATTCAAAATAATATCACCGGCATAATTAATAAAGTAGTACTCCTCCCCTTCTTGCCAGACCAAATCATAATCCTTTTCCTCAAAGACTAAATTCAAGGACAAATCTCGCCAATTCTTTTTTAAATCAAGACTATTAAATTGATAACGAGCATTAAGCTTATTAACAAATTCCTGACTGTTAAATAGCAGTAGATTAGACTGATCAAAGACTAGAAGTACCGGCTCTTTTTTTTGTTCCTCAAAAATTTGTTTTATTTCCTCCTGACTAATATTTTTGGTAGCCGGGATATTAATGCCAACTATCAGTAAGCCGCTTAGATAATAAAACAAACCTACTACCACAAAGGGCAACAAGAAAAGTAGCCAAGTTAATTTACTGGCCGGTCTTGTTGGCAACTGATTTTTTGGCTCCCTGAGATAAGTGTTTTCCCTAACAACCTTTGGCTTGCCTGCCAATTGTTGTTTCCTCCTTGTAGAAATTATTTTTGATCTTGTTTGCCAAGTCATTCGATAAAAGCGACCTTCAGGTCGTCCCGCATAGCTTTAGCGTAGTGGGATCTCGTGAGTGAGCGCCATATTTATTTACCCAATCTTTTCCTGTCCGCCCATATACTGTCGGAGCACCTGCGGAATCAAAATACTACCATCAGCTTGCTGATAATTTTCCATGATGGCAATTAAGGCTCTGGTTGTGGCGACACCGGTACCATTGAGAGTATGAGCAAATTCTTTCTTGCCTTCAGCATTCTTGTATTTAATATTGAGCCCACGCGCCTGATAATCAGTACAATTAGAAGTCGAAGTAACTTCCGCCCAATCACCATTAGCACCGTCCTTAGAAGGCTTACCAGGCATCCAAGCTTCCAAGTCAAAGGTTCTATAACTTGGATTGCCAAGGTCTGCGGTACAATGATCAATTACTTGATAAGCAATACCAAGTCCTGAGAAGATCTCTTTTTCAATCTCTAGGATCTCTTGATGGATCTTGCCGCTGTCTTCGGGTCTCGCAAAAGCAAACATTTCTACCTTAGTGAATTGATGCACGCGGAAAATGCCCTTGCTAAATTTAGAATAAGACCCAGCTTCAGTGCGGAAACAGTGTGAGATACCGACATATTTCTTTGGCAGTTCGCTAGCTTCAAAAACTTCATCAGCATGGAGACCACCGAGGGTGATCTCAGCCGTACCGATCAAGCTCAAATCGCTACCAGCGATATTATAGACCTGAGTCGATTCACCGCGAGGATTAAAGCCTAGATTTTCCAAGATCTCAGTCTTGGCCAGATCCGGAGTACTCATTAAGTCATAGCCGTGACCGATAATCAGATCAACAGTGTAATTAATCAAAGCTAGCTCCATACGAGCCAAATCTTTCTTAAGATAAAAAAATTTAGCACCAGAAACTTTAGTCGCACGATCAAATTCAATCAAGTCATGCTTAGCAGCCAGAGCCACGTGATCAAGCGCTTCAAAATCAAACTTAGTAATTTCTCCAACAGTTTCTAGAATGTGATTCTCAGACTCGTCAGTGCTAACCACCACATCAGGATGAGTCAAATTAGGCACAGCAAGCAATAAATCACGTAGCTGGGCTTCTAGGGCATTTAAAGAGCTGTTAAGAGCACTCTCCTCCTCTCCCAAGGCCTTCATCTTAGCAATTTCTTCTTCAGTTGGCTTAGTCTTAGACTTCTGATTACGAGTAGCCCGCATCTCATCAATCTGAGCAATCAAAGCCCGGCGCTCATCGTCAGTTTTGAGTAATTGATCAATATCAACCTTAGCTAAACGATTAACGCAGTTAGCTTGCACTTCGTCTTTGTGTTCTCTGATGTATTTAATGTCTAACATAGTTTTAATTTCCAATTTTCAATTTCAAATTTCCAAACAAATAAAAATCCTCAGATACAATCAGCAGTCCCGTACTCATTGCCTGTTCTATAATAACACCCATTAGGGATAAAACTGTATATATAAATCCTTTGCTCATAAATTTATTTTACAACAGGTTTTATGTTAATAACTAAATCTTTATCCGTCACACTTATCTGACAAACTTTGATGTCTGGCTGATCAGATCCACTAACAAAATCACAACTATAATTACTATCCTCAAAACCGATGCTATACACTCCTGGTTTCAAATAAGTCTCATAATAACCGTCTTTATTTGATTCAATATATTTCTCGCGTGCAGGAACAGCATCCTTAGGATCAAACCATTCTAGAGATCTTGGGTCGAATAAAGTAATTTTTTTAGATGGCCTCGTTTTGCCACTAAGCTTAAAAGATAGTCCTTTGCGGTATAAATTATAATCAGGATCATCATTTTTAAATTTAAAGTAACCGCTAGTTAATGAAACTACACTAAGAACTATCAAAGCAACAAAACCAACAATTAAAAGCTTACTCTTAGTTATTTTCATAGTGTAAATTATTTAAATTATTATAATCCAAACTCCTCCGCCCTCTCCTTCATCGCATTCAAACAAACCTCCAAAAACTCCTCCAATTTCACCCCAGCCTTCTCACACTCCATAATCACCTCACGATCACAATTAGCCGCAAAATTCTTATTACTAAATTTCTTTTTCAGACTCGTCAATTCCACCTCAGCCAGTTTCTTATCAGGCCGTACCAAAGCACTAGCCACGATTAAACCAGTCACAGTTTCACCAGCCGCGAGCATATGCTCCAGCTTCGTAGAGCGTGATAGTTCCAAATAATGCGGAATAGCTTCATGACCATAGACATGACTAATAACCGTATTGATCAAAAACTGCGTCGCACCAGCTTCCTTCAAAATTTCAATCACCTTGATGCCATGATTAGCAATATCCTCACGGGTCAGTTGCCAATCAAGGTCATGTAATAGTCCAGCAATGCCCCACTCTTCTTCATTCTCATCGAGGTGACGCGCTAAAGCTCTAAGCACTAACTCAGACTGTAAACTATGCATGTGAATAGCCGGATCAGTAATATGTTGATCGAGCAAAGCATGAGCCGTCTCATAGTTAATACCGAGACGATTCTCTCCTACATCACCAAGTTCATGATTCATCTTTTCTACATCTTCGTCGGAAATTTTGGATTTATCCTTCTTAACTCCTGGATCCCGGCCTTCGCCGGGGTGACTTGGAGTTGTTTTTAAACTTTCTATCTTTTTATCTTTCAACTCCGTTTCGCCTTCACGCGGTTTCATCAAAGGGAAAATCTGACACTCTCTACCAGTCTTATTCATTAAGAAAGAAAAGACTCTTTCACTCATACCATAACCACAAGTCGGCGGCATACCATATTCCAAAGCTTCAACGAAGTCATCATCCTTACGCTGTGCTTCATCATCGCCAGCTTCACGCAGACGCTGTTGATCATTAAATCTCTCCGCTTGATCCAGTGGGTCATTAAGTTCGCTATAACCATTACCCAGCTCTGAGCCAGCAATAATCGGCTGAAATCTCTGCGCAATATTATGATTATTATCATCACGCTTAGCTAGTGGCGACACCGTAATTGGCACGCCAACCAAGAAACCTGGGCCAGATAATTTCTTACGGCAGAATTTCCAGAGGTTATCAATCGCACGAGTAATATTAAAGCCGCTCTTGTCATAATTAATACCAAGCTCTTTCAATTTAGCCTCAGCTTCTTGCAAATTAACAGTCAAGACATCGATCCCCGTCATCGACAAGACGGTCTCACGATAATCATAGCGTTCCCAAGTCTTAGCTAGATCAACTTCATGCTGCCCAATAGTAAATTTCAAAGTTCCAAAGGTCTCCATCGCCACATAGCGATAGAGCTCTTCCACCAAGTTCATACCCATTTCAAAATCAGCATAGCCCCAATAAAATTCCATTTGGGTATAGTCCTGTAAATGTTCAGCATCCATACCTTCATTTCTAAACTGTCGACCAATTTCAAAAGTTTTCTCGAGACCCGCCACCATCAATTTCTTCTGCCAAAGTTCGCCCATCGAGATACGCAAATAGACATCAATATCAAGCGCATTATGATGAGTAGCAAAAGGTCGCGCGTCGGCTCCACCCGGCATATTCTCCAGCACTGGAGTTTCGACTTCAATAAAGCCCTTGTCACGCAAAAAAGATCTGACAGAATTCCAGAATTTATCACGCTTAATAATCATGTCACGCACCTCTGGATTAGTCAGGATATCGAGATAACGCTTACGTAGTCGTTCTTCTTCGTTACGAAGACCATACCATTCATCAGGCAGTCCTCTTAGAGTCTTCGTCGCGATCTTCCAAGTCTTCACCAAGACGCTCTTCTCGCCAGCCTTAGTCAGGAAAGCCACGCCACGCACTTCGATGAAGTCACCGACATCGACGAGTTTGGTAAATATTTTATAACTATCATCAGAAAATTCTTTCTTCGATAGCACTAATTGAATACGACCAGAAAAGTCTTCCAGGTGACAAAAAGAGATATTGCCATGCTCACGAAAGCTCCGCAGGCGCCCGACCATGTAGAATTCTTTGCCAGAACTAGAGAGCTCAGCAAAGTTATCAAAGACGCCAGTAGCAGTATAATCACGTTGTACTTTAGCTGGATAAGGGTTAACGCCTAGCTGGCGGAAAGCCTCTAGTCGTTTAATGCGATCAGCTCGTTCATTTGTAGGGGTTTTGAGATTAGTATTTTCCATAAATTTATCTCTATATTGTAAAATATTCAGAACAATTAAGCAATACGAAGTCTTGACTTATTTAGAGCTTTGTGGTAAAAAGATACTCATAGCTTTGCTATATATAATAGTTTTTTGACAATTTTTAGGAGAAAAGAAATGAGCAGCACAGATACTTTGCCTCAGCGGCAAAATACAAAAGAAGCCACAAGCTTCTTTGATAATCATTCTCTTGAGCTAAAGACTCATGTAAAAGAATTCTCAATTGGGCGCAATCTCAAGCCAAGAAAAGAATTCCCCTATGAGTACATTGCCGATGTTATAAAAGATGATTACTTCAATAAGATAAAGATTACCGGCAATCTCACTCTCAG
This sequence comes from uncultured Gammaproteobacteria bacterium, assembly GCA_964435085.1. GTDB lineage: Bacteria > Patescibacteriota > Patescibacteriia > Patescibacteriales > Patescibacteriaceae > UBA917. Next base: position 13,653 of record CAYSXQ010000008.1, read on the forward strand.
AATAACTCCCATGCCAGATTCAGACAAACTGACGGCACAATTTGCCAAAGCCATATTCAAAAAATACAGGCATCAAGATCCTCTTGCTATTATGGCAGCTATACATCAAAGTCTTATCGAACATCCAGAGGAGATGAAAAGATTTCATAAAAAGCCTCTGGTAATTCCTATCAAGCCATCAAATACCTATTCATACTACCCTTGCCTCAGGCTTAATCCTCAGACAAAGGAGTACTACTGGGACATCTGTCATACTAAATTAGTAGCAAATAGCGTCTATTTAGTCCATTTAGCACAAGAAGTAAAATCTCCTAACAATTAACTAAAACAAAAGCCCCTTGAAACATTCAAGAGGCTTTTTTATTTGCATGTTCGAGACTACTCAACCTTCAAGATCTTGTACTGACTCTCGCCCTTTGGAGTCTGGAAGTTCACGGTGTCACCAGCTTTTTTATTATTAATAGCGATACCCAGCGGTGATTCATTAGAAATCTTACCAGTCAAAGGATCAGCTTCATTGAAACTCACAACAGTGAAGACCTTAGTCTGGCCATTGGTTTCAGCTGTCACCTTGGAGCCCATACCAATCAGGCCCTTAGCATTAGCTGACACTACCTGAATATTTTTGAGCAGACCAGCAATTTCAGCAATACGACCTTCATTAAAAGCCTGAGCTTCTTTAGCGTCAGCGTATTCAGCATTTTCGCTCAAATCGCCCAAATCCTTAGCTGATTCAATACGGTCAGCAATTTCACGTCTCTTGGCAGTGGACAAGAAATCCATTTCATCCTTCAGCTTGTTATAGCCTTCCTGGGAGATAATTTGCTCAGTCATAATTAGTGTTTATTTAGTAAAAAATTAATTGCAATATACAATAATAATTAAATTTATGCAAGCCCGAGGCTAAGGTAAAAGTAAAATCTAAAAAGTAAAAAGATCGAAAATACTGTCTTTTTACTTTTTCCTTCTAACTTTTTACTTTGCTATTTTCTTGCCAGATACTCAAAGCTTGAGCACTAACAATCACCATAATTAACCCGAGTGGATGATTAAGGTAAGGCGTAAAGAAATGAATCACCATCAAGGCCACTAGACTAAGAGCTAGCCAAGTCGCTTCTATTTTCTTTGTCTTCAATAAATCTCTAATTAGCGAAAACAGCCAAGCTAGATAAATCAACATGCCCCAGAGACCTAATTTCAACCACAAATCCAGCCAACCCCATTCAAAGGCATAAGTCTCATAAGTACCACTTGGATCTTTTTCCAAGACTCTTGGATCAGCACTTTGATAAGTCACGGTCGCTCCAAAGCCTCGACCGAAGACTGGACTAGTCATAATTTTCTGCGTGATTACAGGTAGCAGATTCCAGCGTGAGTAGGCTGCAGCCTCAGTCATAATATTAGCTCGATCAAAGAGCGCGCGCCCTCCACCCAGACCAGTCAACACCAGCATTACCAGCCCAGACGTTGTCAAAGCAGTAATCACAAAAATAGTCAGCTGTCGTCCAATCTGTGACCACTTAGGCAGGGCTAAGCTAGCCATCATCAGCAAAGCAGCTGCAAGACCTAGCCACAAACTACGTGACAGACTAAAGAACAAAGCAGCAAGCACTAAGGTCGCTTGAGCAATCACAATGAGTGCCTTTTTGCTTCTGAGCTTCTCTTGCCCAGCAAGCATCTGCAAGCCTACAAAAGCTGGCACCAAGTAGAGCTGCGACTGCAAGAAAATACGCCAAAAGCCATTCGGTGTCCAAGTTATTTCAGCCAGCCCCGTCCGTCGCAGCCAAGCATAAACCTGCAAAGGCAAAACTCCGAGATCATGACTAAATATATAAGCCAAGATCAAAGTTTCACTAGCAAGCCACGTGACACCAATCACAAAAGTTTTCAGCAACAAATCTAAATCCGCCTTCGTCTTAAAGCTAGTCCACAGTGGCAAGGCAAGTAGCAAGAAAATCCAGTTGTTAGCATCAAAAAATAAATTGTCTACTTTATTATTAACTAGACCAATTACCACCGACACCGCACAGGCTAGTAGCAAAGCCAAAAAATATTTACCCGACCTAGACCACAAAACATTTTTCAAATCTTGCCAATTTTTTTTAAAATCACCAAGAAATTTAATAGCCCAAACCGACATAATAATCGACCACAAAGCAATCCTAATCGACAAGTCAAAATTAACCACTGGCAAGCTAAAGAGATAACCCTTAGAGCCGACTAGCAGCTCTAAAAACAATAATAAAATTGCTAATCTGAGGTCTATAATCGCAAGCACCAAGGCAAGACCGGCAATAATGACAAAGCCTAGGGTGTTAGCCAAAGGCCAAGTCATAGCAGCAAACGAAACTAAATGCAGCACTGCTATCACAGGCAAGAACCACAGCCAATTAATTTTTTTAAATTTTTCTAACATATTTTTTTAATTTCCAATTTTAAAACACCACCGTGTCATCTCGACCCCTGGGAGAGATCGCTTAAACGTTACTATTCGAATAATCATGTTCAAGCGATTTCTCTCTTCGCTACGCTTCTTTCGAAATGACACTAATATCTAAAATCAACCTTGTCGCCCACTTTAATTACAAGCCTCCTCACCGTCCCAGCATTCACCTCCAAAACATAATCCACCACTTCTTTATTTTGATAAACAGTCAAATCAGTGTCATTCTCCGGTTGCACGTTTTCATCAATCGCTACCACCTTCCCCTCTCTAATCCCAATCATATCCAAAGGAAATTTCATATCTCTCATCACAAAAGCGGTTTTACGAGGCTCTGGAAAAACGAATAACATCCCACAATCATCACACAGTTTGTCACGACCAGACAAGCCTCGATAGTGCGCAAGCTGCGTCCGTGCTAATTCAACTGTGATTTTATTAGCTCCTAACTCTAAGTACTTAATCTCTGGCTCATCTCTTCTAATCGTACAAGCACCTAAAGTCAAACTAAGACATAGAATAACAATTATTTTATTCCAAGCCATGCTTTTGTTTAATAATCTTTTCCGCCTCCTTGTATCTCTGCACTTGCTTCATCTGGGGCAATAATTTATAAACAAAGCTCGGTAGCCAAGTACTAATCGAGCCACCAGTAGCGACATCAAAGACCACCTGATCAACAAAGACTCCCTCATGACCATGAGCAAGCATAGTTAGCCACAAATCCCAATCCTGAAAACGCTTCAGCTTATTATCAAAGCCAGCGAAAGCCTCAGCTCTAATCAAGGCCGTCGTATGAATAAAAGGCGCCGTCCGTAATTTCTGAGCACTAAATTCCCCCAGTCTAAATTTCTTCCAGCCATATCTAAAGGATCCATAAGCATAAGCCTTGTCAGGGTTAGCAAGAAGCGTATTTAACAAAGTCTCTAGCATATCAGACTTCATGACAATATCAGCATCACAAAAGAGTAGATACTCACCATGAGCCAAAGTGCGCCCTGCATTACGAGCCGGATTAGATCCTTGATTCTCTTGCCGGATCATCTGCAATTTACCAAGCAACTTACTCTTAAAACTTTCTACCACACTAGCAACATCTTCAATACCAGTCCTGAGCCCAGCCGAAGGAGATCCGTCATCTACCACAATCACTTCATAATCCTGATAACTTTGTGCGACAATACTAGCGAGACATTTTCTCAACTTCGCTGCTTGGTTATAAACTGGAATAATTATGCTGATCATAAAATAAAGTAAAAAGTAAAATCTAAAAAGTAAAAAGAATTATTTTTTGATATTTTTTAGGGTTACTAAACTTGCTCCTAATATCCTACCTATCTCAGTTGATTCTTTGATTAAATTATTAATATAATTTTTTAAACTAACATCGGATCGCTTCTTTAGTATTATCGCTAGCCAATATCTAGTCTCATTACAACTTTTCAAAGCAATATGATAATAATTTATAAAATCTTTCCTACTACTGCCAGCCTGCGCCTCAACTACATTCGCTCCTACAGAAGTAGCGGCTCTCAGTAACTGCTTACCTAAAGTCTGATAAATATAATTATGAGGCAATTTTTCCAACAAATCTACAACAGCAACACTAAACTCATAACACCTATACTTAACATGATTATTAACCTCCATACATAATCATTCGAATCTTTTTACTTTTTAGATTTTACTTTTTACTTATCTATTATTTAGTGATACTATCAAAAATCTTCCCCGCCTGCCCCTCCCAATTAAACTCACTCTGCGCCCGTCTCCTACCATTATCACCCAGCCTTATCCGCAATCCTTCATAATTTCTCAATTTAATAATCGCTGCTTTTAGTTCATTGATGTCTCCCGGCTTAACTAACAAACCAGTTTCCTTATCAATGACCGCGTCAGCCACACCACCACCCCGCGCCGCAATCACCGGCTTACCAGCTAGTCCCGCTTCTAGATAAACAATGCCGAAGCCTTCATAATCACCCGCCTCATCACGACTCGTCATCACAAAGATATCCGCGACTTGGAACCAATGTGCCTTCTCCTCATCATCGACATCGAGGAGCAATCTGACCTGATCTTGCAAGCCAAGCTCACTAATTAATTCTTTGATGCTTGCCTCCTCCGGCCCCGAACCAATAATGACATAAACCAAGCTCTTGTCGGTGCAAGCTGCTAAGGCCTCAAGTACAAAATCCACACCCTTACGTCGCACTAGACGCCCTACAGTCAGCAGCACAGCCTTGCCACGCAAATCATAGCGCTGTTTCAAATCACGAATTACCACCTCATCATAGACGCGTGGCTTCGTATCAATCCCCGGATTAACCACCGCTACTTTATTAATTTTCAGCGGCAAGACCAAGCCTCGAGCCTCAGCCGCCGTTCGTGAATTAGCACAAATAATTTTGTCAGCCCGATTCAAAATCTGTCGAGCTAACCACTTCTTCGACGGTGTTCTATAAGTCATCGACAAGTCAAGACCATGCAAGAAAACACAATATTTAAAATTCATCACCCAAGACAAGAGCCAGACAGCTGTCCCCACGGGCAAGATCTGCCCCACCATGACATAATCAATCTTTTGCGCTTTGATCTCTCGAGCAATCCAATAGAGACTAGGCAACCACTTCAAAAATGGCAAGCGTTTATCAATTAATTTACCCCCAGCGTTAGTCAGCACCTCGATATGCTCGTGCCAATGCTTTACTAAGTTGCCATAGTAATGAGCCACGCCACCGCGATAGGGAGAATATTCAGTTGTCACTAGTAAATATTTCATTTCCGTAATTTAAACACTTCTACTTTTCCGTCATCCCAGCGGAGGCTGGGATCTCGTAGTTTAAGCTCCGTACACGAGATTCCTGCCTCCGCAGGAATGACGAGGTAGAGTATTTAGCTAAGAGCTAAGATTCAAAACATCATTATACAAATCTCTCCACTCAGGATTGTCTTTTTCAATCAACTTTATTTTCCAATCTCTCTTCCAAGCCTTCATCTGCTTCTCTCTACTGATCGCTACAACCATACTATGTATTATTTCATAATACACCAATTTGTCTACATTATACCTTTCAGTAAAACCTTCAATTTTCTTACTTTTATGCTGTGCAATTCTACTAAGTAAATTACTAGTAACGCCTATATACAAAACACCGTTCTTTCTATTACTCAAAATATAGACGTAAGCAATATACTCACGCATAATATTTATTTTTTAAAAGACTTCATCACACTAAATACATCTTCTTTCTTAATCCCACCAAGCACCAAGAGACAAGCAAAATATACCAGCATCGCAATCACCACCACTACAAAGATATTCAGCCACTGGCTAAGCCAATAAATCGACACACCCATCAAGACGCTCGCCAGCAAAGTTTTCATAAAGGTCACATAAATCATCTTCATCGAAGTCGCTATCACTCGCAAAGCTCGCAGCCAATTCAAAGTAAAGAGCAAAGCAGTGCTCAACACCGCCGTCGCAATCGCACCCATCACGCCGTAGAGCGGAATCAAAATAATATTCAAAAGCACACTGGCAAGCGCCGTAATAATCATATGCCTAGTGTTAGCCTTCTGCTCATCACAAGCGTTAAGTAGTGAGCCGACCGGATAATTAATAAACATAAAAAATATCGTCAGCGCGCTCACTTGCAAAGGCAAAACAGCCGCTTCAAAACCAGCTGCAAAGATATTTACCACCGTCGCTGCAATCGCCGCTACACCGATAGCAAGCGGCGTCGCAATGATCAAAGAATACTTCATCGCTCGCTCAAAGGTCACTACCATCTGCGCGCGATTCTCCTGCCAGTAATGCGACAGTGCCGGATAAAGCGAAGCAATGAAGGCAATCGGCAAGAATTGAAAAGCTGTCACCGCTCGAAAAGGCACCTGATAAATCCCCACCGCCGTGTCCCCTGCAAGCTGATAGAGCAAGACGCTATCGAGATAATTATAAACTCGCTGCGCAATCGCATAGAGCCCAAAAGGCAGAGCGAGCAGTAAGAGACTCTTGATATACCCCAGATCCCAAGTCGGTCGCAGTGACAAAGACCAGCGACGCTTAATCACCATCATCGCATAGACCACAGCAAAGACACTCGAAGCCACCTGCGCCCACATCAGTGGCGCAAGACCCCAGTCAAATTTAAAGACAACCAAAGAAACAATCAAAGTCACCGCCTGCGACAAGACAGCATTAATACTTTCAAATTTCAAATTATGAAAAGCCCGACTAAAGGCAAAGAGCAAAGTCGTAAAACTATCAGCCAGCATCGACAAGACCGCCACCCAGATCAAAGTCATGACTAATGGATCATAATGAGCAAGACCCGTCACTAGCATCAACAAAAAGATTGTCCCAGCTGACAGTAATAATTTAGCCCCCAGAGCCGCTCCCAAATATTTATTAGCTTGCGCCTTGTCCTTTGCCACCTCACGAGTCAGTAGATTAGTCAGCCCCAAGTCGAGGGCAATCGAAAAGATGGTCGTAAAAGACAAAGCAAAATAGTACTTACCAAGGTCTGCCGGCCCCAAGACCCGAGCATAAATCGTAAAATAAGCCAAAGAAATCAGCTTCTGTCCAATCAAAGCCAAGGTAAAATAAGAGGTATTGCGAGCTAAATTGCCGATTTTATCAGCCATAAAGAGTAATTAAACTTAGCTAAATTATAGCAATAATTAGCGAAAAAACAAGCTATAGCACCTCGTCAATACCATGAGCCAAAGACCAGTCCTTGTCTGTTACTTTATTACCAGCATCATGAGTAGTTGTCACAAACGACACTTTATTATAATTAATAGTGCAGACTGGGTGATGATCAGAGTTATCAATCACTACCGCTACCCTATCCAAAAAAGCCCAAGCCTCTTTAAAGTCCGCAAAGACAAAGGTCTTCGTCAAAGTATCATTAACTTCTAACCAATCTTTTTCATTTTCCATATTTTTTCACACCACCATGTCATCTCGACCTTTGGGAGAGATCGCTTAAACATTACTATTCGAATCATGACGCTTAAGCGATTTCTCTCTTCGCTACGCTTCTTTCGAAATGACACATGATTGATTATTTATTAAATTTCAATTTACTAATTATCAACTTCCTCCACCTAAGTACTGCGCCAATAACTAATCCAAGCAACAACAAAACTAAATAATTTTCTCTAATCCAATCCCAAACTCCCGGCCGATCCAGCACCCCCTTTGGCAAAGACAGCTTAATAGCTAGTCCCTCCGTCGCCTGTAAATTCTTCTGAGCAAAGGCAATTCCCGTCACAAGTCCGGCATCATTTTTAACAAGCGACAAATTAGCACAGGCCACTGTCTTCTCTGCAAGTCCAACTGTGCACGACGCTATCACCTGCTCAGCGGGTAGAGCTCTCGGCAAATCAATCTCCGCTCGAGCTAGTTTGATACTCACCGGCCAGCCATTACCCGTCACCTGCCACGACAATTCATCACGATCAGAGCTATAAGCAAAGGCCTTGCTCACCGAGTAATTAATACCATAAAACTGCAAGCCAGTCAGAGCCTTACCCTCCTCACCAATCTTAATTAGCAGCTTATCACCGACACGACTAGTCACAAATTTATATTCCGGAACTTCAATTTCCTCTAGTCGCAGATTGTATTTATAAAAGCCATCTTGGTATTTGATTGGTAGATAGCGATAAATACCATACCTTGTCTCAGCTCCAAAGTCATAGCTAATCTTCTCAGCTACATGCAGACGAGCTTCAGCATCAATCTTCATAAAGACCACAAACTCCTTAATCTCTTCCGCTCGCGCTGGTCCAGCTACAAGTAAACACAATAGCCCTAAGACAATACTTTTTTTCATCAGTCTAAACATACTCTAATTCTATCATCCACTCCCCACCCTGTAAATCCAGGCTAATAAAAAAGCACTCTTATCAAGTGCTTTAATTTAGAAAAATATTTGTTATGTTAGTAGGCATAGTATGAAGTATCATACGATCCCGACTCTTCATTATAGGCACTACAAGCCATGTCTTTGCATTCTTGTAGATGACCATCATCCATCAGTGCTCCAATCAAGTGCGTTGCCAAATCTTCAGCCTCATATGGCGAATTGTCAACGGCTTTTTTCCAAGCTTCCCTGGCAGCTGCAGCACCTAAGGAATTCATCCGTTCGTAATCCTTGCTGAAATTAACACCATAGCTAATTTCATTTTTTTTCTCATGGACCACCGCTAGGTGAGAACCATCTCTATTCATGATAACTAGTCCAGTCATCTGACACCCCCAACAAAAAGTAATATAAAGAACAATTATCCCTACAATTTAGATGGTAGTATTTTCTTTGCCAAATGTCAATCATAAAAAAACAAGCCCCCATTGGGAGCTTGTTTGTAATATAGAGAAATTAACGCTTGGACCACTGTGGAGCACGACGAGCGCGCTTGAGACCTGGCTTTTTGCGTTCCTTTTTACGAGCATCACGAGTAGTGAAACCTTTAGCCTTGAGAGCTGGACGAAGTTCAGGGTTAATCTTAATCAAAGCGTTAGTAATACCATGACGTACTGCTTCAGCCTGACCAAGTTTACCACCACCATTGACGAGAACAGAGAAATTGTAAATGTCAGCACCCATCTTGAGAATAGAGTTGACGATAGCACGAGCTTCTAAGCTTTCGAAATAAATATCAGATGGCTTACCATTAACCATGATCGCGCCAACACCCTTCTCGTACAAACGTACTTGAGCGGCAGCAGTCTTACGCTTACCCATGACAGCAATGTACTTACCTTCAAATTTAACATCTTTGACGATACGCTTCACTTCTACCATTGGTTCAGCACCATTCATAGACTCTTCCATCACTTCAGCCTTAACTACTGGCTTAACAACAGTTTTGACAGCAGTTTTAGCAGGAGCCTTAGGAGCTACTTTCTTAGCGACAGGCTTGGCAGCTACTTCTTTTTTAGTTGTAATCTTCTTTTCTGGCATATTACTTGATGATTAAACGCTTAAGCATTGGCTGTCTTAATTTATTATCAGGCAACATCTCGCGTACAGCGCGCCAGAGTACTTCACCAGCGTCCTTAGCCAAGACATCCTTGACCTTCTTTTCTTTCATACCACCTGGGTAACCGGAGTAATGGAAATAAACTTTCTGATCAATCTTCTTACCAGAAAGTAACATCTTTTTGATATTAGTCACTTCAACGATAGCGCCGTGGTCAATATGAGGCTGGTATTCTGGTTCATCCTTACCACGCAAAGCCAAAGCGACCTTAGTAGCGAGGCGACCCAAAGCAACACCGTCAGCATCAAATTTTTTAGTCTGTCTTGTAAATTCTAATTTCATAATATTAAACTAATTCAATCTGCACCATACTAGCGCCATCACCAACACGAGCACCGAGCTTAACGATACGAGTATAACCACCTGGACGAGCCTGGTAGCGATCAGCGAGCACATCCATCGCCTTAAGTACGGCGAGTGGCTGAGGCAAAGCAGCAATCAACTTGCGACGAGCAGTCAAATCCTTAGTCTTAGAGCTAGTGATCAATTTCTCCACAAATGGTTTAACAGCCTTGGCTTTCGCTTCGGTAGTCTTCACCTTTTCGTGCATGATAATACTAGCAGCCAAGTTACGCAACATCATTTCGCGTGGGGCCTTAAGACGATCTAAAATTTTTCCTTTGTGTCTGTGGTGCATAAAATTTATTAAGCTGTTTCTTCGGTTTCAGCCGATTCAACTGCTGACAATTCTTCAGTAGTTTTAGTTAAAGCATCAAACTGGTTGATCAAAATCTTAACTGCTTCGTTAAAAGCTTGTTCTGGACTAATCACACCATTGGTAGTGATATCCAAAGTCAATTTGTCCCAGTTAGTCATCTTACCAACACGAGTGTTTTCAACATTCAAACCAACCACACGGACTGGAGAGAAAATCGAATCAATTTCGATATAACCAATTTCTTTCTTGCGGTTCTCGCGGTTTTCAACCATTTCGTAACCCATACCACGAGTCACAAAGATTTCCATCTTCAGCTTACCAGCCATATCAGTGATATGAGCGATAGTGAGGTCAGGGTTAATGATTTCGACATCAGCGTTCTTCTTGATGTCAGAAGCCTTAACTTCCTTTTCACCGTGAGCGTCGAGTTCTAAGCGAACAACTTCATCGGTGTGGATCTTCATGTAAAGATTCTTCAAGTTCAGTAAAATTTGCAACACATCTTCCTTGATCTTAGGGATGGCCATGAATTCATGGTCAGCACCTTCGATCTTAATGCCAATTACCGCAGCACCTGGCAAAGAAGATAGCAACACCCTCCTCAAGGAATTGCCGACAGTTGTTCCATAACCAGGAAATAGTGGCTCAATCACCACCAACTGCTGGTGAGGATTAGCTCCTGGAATGAATTGAATTTTTTTTGGCAAAGCTATTGTCTGCATATGTTGATCGCAATTTAAGCGATTATTTTGAATAAAACTCAACGATAATTTGGCTGTTGATCGACTTCTCTAAGTCTTCCTTAGCTGGAACATGAAGCACCTTAGCTTCCTTTTCCATAGCGTCGTAATTCAACCAACCAGGCACTGTGGCCTTCTTTAATTTCTCATCAATGTTCAAAAAGACTTTCTTTTGCAATTTGTTCTTTTTGATTTTGATAATATCACCAGCCTTAACCTGGTAAGAAGGAATATCAACCTGTTCATCATTAATCACAAAGAGACCGTGGTTCACCATCTGACGAGCTTGAGCGCGGGAAGAGGCATAACCGAGACGGAAAATGACGTTGTCAAAACGGGTTTCGAGAGCTCTGAGCAAGTTTTCACCAGCATCGCCCTTCTTCTGAGCCTTTTCAAACATAGTGCGGAACTGACGTTCACGCATACCGTACATTTTCTTAGCATGCTGCTTTTCAGCCAGCTGTTCGCCGTACTGACTCTTCTTAGCTGGGCGCTTAGCACCGTGCATACCAGCTGGAGTTGGGCGCTTAGTCAAAGCACACTTAGGTGAATTACATTTATCACCTTTGAGGAATAGCTTCTTGCCAGCGGTGCGGCAGAGACTGCAAGTTGAAGTATTAGTAGTAGTCATAATGATAATTAAACGCGTCTTGGCTTCTTACGACGGCAGCCGTTGTGAGGCATTGGGGTAATATCTTTAATAAAAGTAATATTCAGACCATTGGCATTAAGAGCACGAACAGCTGATTCACGACCAGTACCGACACCCTTCACAAAGACAGAAACTTCAGAGAGACCAAATTCACGAGCCTTAGCCACAGCAATCTTAGTGATAATCTGAGCAGCGTAAGGAGTGGACTTCTTCGGACCTTTGAAGCCGGCTAGCCCTGCGGAGGCCCAACCGATAACATTGCCTTCCATGTCTGTGAGAGACACGATGGTGTTGTTGTAAGTTGAGTGGACAAAAGCCTTACCGATGCTGACCTTCTTGTCGAGCTTCTTTTTCTTCTTGCCCTTCTTCACCTTGGCGTTCTTCGCAGCCTTGGTCTTTTCAAGCTTCTTCTTGATGTCTTCTGGCAAGTCAGCGAGCAAGTCAACTGGAGCAGACTTGTCAGCCTTAGCTTCCTTGTCATCACCGGTAGTATCCAAATCGTAGACCAATTTAGAATCGCTAGCCACTTCGTTTAATTCGTTGTCATTCTTAAGTTCTTCCATATTTAAAAATTAAGTCTTTTGATTGGCATTCTTACGACCGGAGCCAGAAGTAGCACGCTTGTTACCACGCAAAGTGCGGTTGTTAGTCTTAGTGCGCTGACCACGAGCTGGCAAGCCCTTGGCATGACGACTGCCACGGTAAGAACCGATTTCCTTGAGTCTCTTTACATTGCTAGAAACATCACGGCGTAGGTCACCTTCAACACGGTGTTCTTTTTCAATAATCACACGCAAGGCATTGATTTGATCTTCAGTTAAGTCCTTAACTCTGATGCTGTTTTCAACCTTAGCTTGAGCCAAGATCTTCATGGACTTAGCCAGACCAATACCATAGATATAAGTCAAAGCGGTTTCTACTCTTTTTTCATTTGGAATAACAACTCCTAATAAACGTACTGCCATATATCAAAAATTAGCCTTGTCTTTGCTTGTGCTTTGGGGTCTTGCAAATTACACGCAAAGAACCGTTACGGCGAACAATCTGACAATCTTTACAAATTTTTTTAACACTCGCTCTAACTTTCATAAATAAATAAATTATAAACGGTAAGTGATGCGTCCCTTCGTCAAATCGTAAGGACTCATCTGCATTTTCACTTTGTCACCAGGAGCCAGACGAATCTTGTTCATCCTCATCTTACCAGACAAGTGAGCCAAAACTTCATGGTCATTAGGCAAACTGACTCTAAATGAAGCCCCAGGCATTAACTCCGTGACTTCTCCGATAACTTCAATAAATTCTTTAGAATCGGCGACTTGATTGTTCGTTTTGGTATCCATTAAATAGACTTTTTTAAAGCAACCTAAAAAGTGATGCAAAAAAATACGTAATTACTTTTTAAATAATTACCAGTGAATTGTATAGGTAATTTAATAATATGTCAAGAATATGGGACAAGTACCTAGAGATAGGACCTTTTTGGCTAAAAATAGCTAAATAAAGCTTAGTTTATATGAGCAATAATGTCAAATATAAAAGGCTAAATTTACAAACAATAGCCAATTATCCAATGTTTTAATTTTAAAACTCATCCCCTCTGTCATTCTGGAGGGCGCATCTAGCGACCGATAGAATCTCGTCCCACAAGCTCCTAATCTCGACCTATCCGTCATCCTCGCGAATGCGGGGGTCCACGTAATTGACAAATAAACAAAAGAATGCTATAAAAAAACCACAATAAACATTTTGTTTTTTTAAAAGGATATTCCTAATGGAAATTGACGAAAAGCAACTCTTAAATGATGAGTGGTACAATAAGTACTCAGCAGCTCTTATCTTAGCATCTTTAGAAGACCTAAATGCATACCATGCTAAAAATAAAGAGTATGGTCAAAAATATGGCTTTAAACAAAAATATTCAGTAGGAGCATCTGAACAATTCAAAGAAGATCTAGCCAAAGAATTTTTAGATGCTTTGATTCTTTATAGCCAGAGTCCATCGCAAGCAAATATTTCAACCATCATAGATAGCTACGGCTGGTATTTCCGCACAGGAGATTTATCCACCTTGCTAGTTCCTGAACCAGCACCTTATCTAGAATTTCTTCTAGAAAAAATACAAGGACTGTCTAAAGCAGAAGAGAAGGATGAATATTTCTATATAATCAGATTGGCCCATGGAAAACATTCAAAACTCTTAGCATTACTACACATAGGCGATAACAGACAAAAGAATATCAGCATAATGCGCGGCCTACTATATGGATAAAAAAATCAAAATGACCCTAAACAGGGTCATTTTTTAATTGTAGCATTAAAGAATTCAAAATTGTTTTTATCCACCCAGGGCGGATTAAATTTAAAATTAATTTCTACTGACCAACAACCGCCTTAATACGTCTAACACCAGCACTACTAGCCTCCTCCTTCAAAATCTTAAAGCCACCAAGCTCACTAGTATTACTGACGTGCGGCCCACCACAAATCTCGCGACTAAAGAAATCATCATCCGAGCCAACAGTATAAACCTTCACCATATCATTATACTTCGACTCAAATACTCCCAGCGCCCCCATCGCTCTCGCCTCCTCCAAACTCACTTCCTTATAAGTAACCGGCAAAGCCTTAGCAATCACTTCATTGACCATATCTTCAGCTTCTTTAATTTGTTCTGGCGTCATCTTGTCAGGATGTGAAAAGTCAAAGCGTAGTCGTTCCGCCGTAATGTTCGATCCTTTCTGGAAGATATGGTTACCCAGAACCTTACGCAAAGCCGCTTGCAATAAATGCGTAGCAGTATGCAATTTAGTCGTCTCTTCACTGGCATCAGCCAGACCACCTTTGAATTTTCCAGCAGTAGCAGTACGAGATAAATCTTGATGTTCAATTAATTTTTTCTCAAATTGACTCTTCAAAGCTTCTTTTTCATCATTTGAAAATTCAACACCTCTGTTTTCACATTCCTCTATAGCCATCTCAAAAGGATAGCCATAAGATTGATACAAATTAAAAAACCATTCACCATCTAATTTTGGAGTTAGGAAAGTACGAACATCAGAAAAACCCTTCTCTGTAAAAGTTATCGACTCACCATTCTTCAAATTTATAGCATTAACCTCTGTTTCGATTATCTTCTCGCCATTCTCTAGAGTTCTTATAAACTTAGCCTCTTCTTTAACCATTTCATCCTGTATTCTATCTCTGTTTAGTAGTAATTCGGGATATTGAACCTTAAAGTTATCAATAAATATTTCTCCTATCTTATAAATAAAATGATCAGGCAAACCAAGCTTCCATCCATAAGCCATTGAACGTCTAATCAATTTTCTTACTACATACCCTTGGTCAACATTTGAAGGACCAACACCGCGCTGATCACCAATAATCATAACAGCCGCCCTAATGTGATCAACAATAACCCTAAAAGCCTTTGTATTATCAATATATTTTTTACCAGATAAAGACTCTAGTCTCTCAATAGCCTGACTAAATAATTCAGTCTGATAAATATCACTGATACCATTCATGACACAAAGCACACGCTCCAGTCCCATGCCAGTGTCCACGTTCTTCTGAGCAAGTTCTAAGAAACTACCGTCAGCCTGCTTGCCATAAGCCATGAAGACATCATTCCAAATCTCCACCCAACCCTTATCCTCTGGATCAAAGTGCGCCGGCGCCGGCATTTCAGCCACCCAATAAAACATCTCAGTGTCAGGGCCACAAGGACCAGTCTGGCCAGCTGGACCCCACCAGTTGTCCTTCTTAGCGAGCTTGGCGATACGTGGCGCAGCTACACCCTTAGCAAGCCACTGATCATATGATTCTTGATCAAAAGGCGCGTCATTGTCACCGACAAAGACCGAGACCGCAAGGCGCTCTGGACTGATATTCAGCCACTCAGCACCAGTCAAAAACTCCCAAGAATAATCAATCGCTTCTTTTTTAAAATAAGCTCCGAGGCTCCAGTTACCAAGCATCTCAAAGAAAGTTAAGTGCGTCCTGTCACCCACCTCATCAATATCACCAGTACGAATACACTTCTGAACACTAGTCAATTGCTTGCCAGCCGGATGAGTCTGACCCAACAAAAACGGCACCAAAGGATGCATACCAGCCGTAGTAAAGAGCACAGTCGGGTCATTTTCAGGAATCAAAGAAGCGCTACTAATAATAGCGTGATCGCGTGATTCAAAGAATTTAAGAAATTTTGACCTGAGTTCATTAGCAGTCATCATAGAAGTATTTATTTAATATAAAAGCAGTGTAATAGAAATATTGGGTTTTTTCAAGCTTGTATATCCCCTCCTTAATAAGGAGGGGTGGCCGACAGGCCGGGGTGGTAAAGTCTACTTTGCCGCGCTATTTCTTCTAGGACCAATTCTAAGCCATTATAAATATCAATATTGTTAAAACGTAAAATCCTAATGCCCAAACTTTCTATATAAACCTGCCTTTTATTGTCGTAGTCAAAGCTATTTTCATGAGTCTGCCCATCCAGTTCAATGCCTAATTTTAGCAACGGACAATAAAAGTCTAATATATAATTACCAACACTATGTTGGCGACGAAACTTTAGGCCTAACAAAGCTTTACCTTTTAATCTAGACCACAAAATAATTTCTGCTTGCACCATGTTATTGCGCAAGTGTCTACGGTTAGAGACTAGGTCTTTTCTGTTATGAAGCTTGTTCATAGCTGGTAGTTTATTCACGCACCCCTCCGCCCTCCAGGCACCTCCCCTTGTTAAGGGGCGGATTACTCTAGATGCAATTCTTCCACTTCACCTAGCTTATTTTTCAAATCCGGATATTTCGCCAAATCCTCGCTCTGAGCCAAAATACCTGTGGCCGCCTCCTTAGCCCGCCTCATTAATTCAAAGTCAAAAAGACTAGCGACCTTCAGCTCTGGAAAACCAGACTGCACTCGCCCGTACACCTCACCAGGACCTCGAAATTTCAAATCCGCTTTAGCGAGATCAAAACCATTATCAAATTCTAAGAGACAGTTCAAACGCTGCCTCGCCTTCTCATCACCACTGTCCGTTAGCAAGAAACAATACGACTGCACCTTGCCACGTCCGACGCGTCCACGATATTGGTGAAGTTGCGCCAGACCAAAACGATCAGCATTCTCAATCATCATGATCACCGCATTAGGCACATCGATCCCGACTTCAATCACCGAAGTCGCCACCAAGATATTAATTTCATTCGCCGCAAATTTCTTCATCATCTCATCCTTGTCCTTAGCTTTTAATTTGCCGTGCAAAAGTCCGACGGTGAAATCTCTAAAGACCGTCTGCGAAAGACGTTCGTATTCTTCAGTAACACTCCGCACGCCAAGCAAGTCCGAAGGATCAATGAGCGGACAAATGATAAATGCCTGGCGCCCCGCCTTAATCTGCGCACCAATATAATCATAAGCCTTAGCGCGATCAGCTTCTTCGACGATCTTCGTAATAATCGGCGGTCGGCCCATAGGCTTCGTCTTAATAATCGAAATATCCAAATCATCGTAAAGAGCCAGCGCCAAAGAGCGTGGAATCGGCGTCGCTGTCATCGACAAGAGATGTGGCATAGTTTCAGCAACACACTTAGCCATGAGAGCCTTACGCTGCTCAACGCCAAAGCGATGCTGTTCATCAATCACCACAAAATCTAAATTTTTAAAAATTACTTTTTCTTGAATAAGTGCGTGCGTCCCGATCACAATATCCGCCTCGCCCTCGGCAATAATTTTAATCAGCTTTGCTTTAGACAGCTTATCAGTAGTAGTGTTCAATTTATATTGCGTCCGAGTAAGCAAAGCAATGCGCAAATTTGTCACAGCAGCCAGTCGTGTCAAAGTCTCATAATGCTGCGTCGCCAAGATCTCCGTCGGCGCCATCAGAGCCGACTGTAATCCGCTCTTCGCCACATTAAGCATAGCAAGCAGTGCCACCACCGTCTTACCAGTACCAACGTCACCTTCGAGCAATCTCAACATCGGCTTCGTGCTAGCCAGAGACTGAATAATTTCCCAAGCACTGCGTCGTTGATCTTCGGTCAAAGCAAAAGGGAGACTTGCCACCATCGCCTTAGTATCTTCTTCAGCAAAGGCTACCGCTAAAGCGTCAAAGGACAAAGCTTGCCTTCGAGCTAATTGACTTCGCAACTGCAAGAGAAATAATTCCTCAAAAGCAATCCGCTGCTTAGCCTGTTCTAACTCAGCAAGACTTGTCGGGAAGTGAATCAAGCGTAAAGCCAAGGACAGATCAATCAAGTGATTTTTCTCCTTGATAACAATTGGCAAAATATCAGCAATGCCCGCCGCTAGTTTCAAAACCTGCCCCATCATAAATCTTACCTGCTTCCCAGAGAGCTCAGCCGTCAGATCATAGACCGGGACAAGCCCTTGTGTATGCAAAATCTGCCCGGCATTAACCTTCTCATAGCTCGGCGAGATCATGACGAGCCCAGCAAAGTCCTCGGTAATCTTCCCAGCAAGCGACACCTTATCACCGATCTTCAGAGTCTTTGTAATAAAAGGCTGATTGAACCAGACCACGCGCAAGACATCCGTCTCGTCAGAGATAAGGGCCTCCGTAATATTCATCCGCGCCCGATGCGTCCGCTTATTGCCAATCATCTGAATCTCACCGATGAGATTAACCTTATCATCCAATTTCAAATCAGCAATCTTCACCTGCTGACTAAAATCATCATAGCGCCGGGGCAAATGCCACAAAAGATCGCCAGCCGTCACAATACCCAGCCGCACCAATTTCTTAGCCGTCGCCTCGCCAACCTTAGTTAATTCTTTAATAGAAGTATTTAAATCCATGAGCTAATTATAGCTTAAGTTAGAAATGAGGCAAATAAAAAAGCCCTCCTCAACCAAGAAGAGAGCTAAATATTAATAAAAAATAACATAGATCAGCAAGTAACTACCAAACGAGCAATATATAACTTGATAGCACCAGGAAAATCATTATGACCATCAGCATAACGATAATCCTCTATACTCTTAACAACAACGACCGGCATTTTCTTTGAATTGATAAAAGATTCAACTGATGGCACTTCACCATCTGTGTAACGAGAACCACTACACATGGTAGCAACATCATCAAATGCAGCTCTCGTTCCATCAAGCACTTTCTTACCAGATGTTTCCTCAAAGTTAGCCAAATGAATAATTAAACATTCAAGCAAATTAATACCAGTGCCACTTTTTAGAGCTCTTGCCGGCATCCTCTCTGCTTCAGAATGAGCAAACAATGTTTTGCGTATTCTAATAACATAATGAGCATCCTGGTTACTGCGATCATCCTTTGTGATTAGAAAATCTCTCCTAGAAAACCATATTTCCATATGTTTTTTAATAGCCTTATAAACCATCGTAATAGTCAATCCTTTAGGAATAACCACTATCCAGTCAAAACCCTCCTTATAATCAGGAATCTCCAGATCTAATAAGAAAACCTTCAGCTTAAAATATTTTTGGTAGAAATTCTGCCACCAAACTAAACTAGGATCAACACCAATTTCCAACAAAGCTTCCTCACGACTGTCTTGCAAATCCTGACCATCTATCTCCTCAACAAGCGTTAAAGAACGCTCTCGAATCGACAATTTAGCTTTAAAATAAGCATCAATAAACGCAGTTAATCTCTGCCTCAAGACAATCAAATAAGCCGCTATAATCCGCAACAATGAAATTAGCATTGTAATACCTCTAAAAAATGGATAAATTATTAAAGTTCTATACCTATGCTATATCATAAATTGACATAAATGTCAATAATTAGAATGGCTTTGTCTAGTTTAAAAAACCTCCATTTAGAAGGCTTTATTTAGCAATTTTCTTCAACGAAGCTTGAATAGCCGAGAGACCTATCAAAGCACAGCCAGAACGCCTATCACTAATCTCAATCCCCAAAATCTCCCTAATACTATCCAGATCCATAGAGAGCACATCCTCCACCCTTCTGCCCACTAGCTTCTCAGTCAACATCGAAGCAGTCGCCTTGGAGATCGCGCAACCATCACCGGTAAATTTAATATTTCTAAGCACTCCGTCATCAACTTTGATATACATCACAATATTATCACCACAAGAAAGATTAGCTTGCTCCGAACTAGCATCAGCGTCAGCTAGCAGACCATAGTTACGTGGCTGCTTATAGTGATCAAGGATTTGGTAAGCGTAGAGATCCATATTAATTAAAAGACTGATAAATTTTATCAAGCGCTATCATAAAGCGATCAATTTCCTGCTTCGTATTATAAAAACTCAAGCTCATGCGTAAGCTAGCCACTACGCCAAGACTATCATGCAAAGGCTGCGCGCAGTGATGACCAGCGCGGACAATCAAGCCGTCTTGACCAAGCAGGTCAGCTAGATCATGAGCGTGGATACCGTCAATGGCAAAAGCAAAGACTGGTAATTTATTTTCACTGCCGCCAAATAATTTAATATAAGCACGCTTAGCAATTTCCGCTTGTGCGTAGTCAACTAAACTATTTTCTAATTTAATAATTTCCTCAAAGCCAATCTCCTTAATATAATCACAAGCAACTGCCATCCCAATCGCATCAGCAATCGGTGGCGTACCAGCTTCAAATTTATCCGGGATTGGACCAGCAGTAAAATGATCAGCGTAGACCGCAGAGATCATGCCACCACCACCAAGGAAAGCCGGCATCGCTTCCAATATCTCTGCGCGACCAAAGAGAATGCCCACACCAGTCGGACCATACATCTTGTGCGCAGAAGCTGCCAGGAAATCACAATTTAAGTCCTGAACATCAATCGGCATGTGACCGATCGTCTGCGCTGCATCTAGCATTGTGACAATACCACGACTACGAGCCTCAGCAAATAATTCTTTAATAGGATTAAGAACTCCCAAGACATTAGAAGCATGAGAGAGAGCAAGCAATTTAACGCCAGACTCAGCAATCATTTTCTTAGCCACCTCTAGATCAAGTTCACCACTGGCTAAAATTGGAATAACAGAAAGCTTAATTCCCAGCTTCTCTTTGAGTTGCAACCAAGGAACATAGTTAGCATGATGCTCAGCTTGGCTCAAGACTACAATATCTCCAGCCTTGAGAAACTCTTCGCCCCAAGCGCGAGCGACTAGATTGATTGATTCAGTCGTGCCACGAGTAAAGATGATTTCCTTGCGATCAGCGTTGATAAAGTTCGCCACAGTTGAGCGAGCATCTTCGTACAATTTAGTTGCCTCTTCGGCGAGTGGATTAATACCGCGGTGGACATTGGCGTTAGAATTTTTGTAAAAATCACTAAGAGTATCAATCACAACTTGCGGCTTCTGAGTCGTCGCGGCATTGTCAAAATAGACGATTGGCTCGCCGTTGATTTGTTTATTTAATAATGGAAAGTCTGAACGATGGTTCATAATATATTTTGTTGTGTCATTTCGAACGAAGCGTAGCGCAGAGAGAAATCGCTTAAGCGCTACTATTCGAATCATAATGTTTAAGCGATCTCTCCCGCGGGTCGAGATGACAAGGTAGTAATAATCTTATTCTTCAATTCTTCATCTTCCAATCCTTCGACAAAATGCCTTACAGTCGACTGCATCACCAAATCTTTAATAGCGGCAAGTTCTAAACCTCGACTCTCTAAATAAAACATATCCTCCGGAGTCAATTTAAAAGTCGTCGCACTATGTCCAGCCTTCACGTCATTAGCATCAATCTGCAAAGCAGGCAGCAATATACCACGACACTTCTCAGACAAGAGATGCAATTTCATATCAATACGCGAATCAATTTTCTGCGAGTCAGGCTTAATCTGTAAATCAGAAAAATATTCTACTTGAGCGCTATCACTAGCCATGCCTTCGACATTAAATCTGCCATAAGCCCCAGGCTTATTGAAATGATAATTGTCTTTGACGCTTAGCTTACTAGCACCACCCTGATAGAAGAGCACAT
>CAYSXQ010000009.1:0-15030 GCA_964435085.1 uncultured Gammaproteobacteria bacterium
AGACCCGTGAACACATCTTGCTTGCTCGTCAGGTTGGTGTGCCTCACATCGTTGTCTTCTTGAACAAGTGCGACATGGTTGAAGACAAAGAACTTATCGACCTTGTCGAAGAAGAAATCCGTGACTTGCTTACCAAGTACGAATTCCCAGGTGCTACCACTCCTATCATCCGCGGCAGCGCTCTCAAGGCTCTTGAGAATGCCGATGGTGAATACGGCGATGCTGTTATGCAGCTTGTTAAGACTCTCGATGACTACATCCCAGATCCAGTCCGTGACGTTGAAAAGCCTTTCCTCTTGCCTATTGAAGACATCTTCTCTATCGAAGGTCGTGGTACCGTCGTTACTGGTCGTGTCGAATGTGGTCAGGTCAAGGTTGGTGACGAAGTTGAAATCGTCGGTCTCGTTGACACTCAGAAGACTGTTGTCACTGGTATCGAAATGTTTAACAAGTCTCTTGATTCCGGCCAAGCCGGTGATAACGCTGGTATTTTGATCCGCGGTATCAAGAAGGACGGTGTACAGCGTGGTCAGGTCTTGGCTAAGCCAGGTACTATCACTCCTCACACTGAATTCGAAGGTGAAATCTACATCTTGACTAAGGATGAAGGTGGTCGCCACAAGCCTTTCTTCAAAGGTTACAAGCCTCAGTTCTACATCCGTACTACTGACGTGACTGGTGAAATTGAATTGCCAGCTGGCACTGAAATGGTTATGCCTGGTGATACTGTTAACCTCAAAGTTAAATTGATCTCTCCAATCGCCCTCCAAGAAAAGCAGCGCTTCGCTATCCGTGAAGGTGGCCGCACTGTTGGTGCTGGTGTTGTTGCTAAGATCATCAAGTAAACAAATCGTCTTCCTTAGTTCTTAAGGACTAGGGGAGACAAACTTGTTTATTTAAAAGACAAGATTTAACCAACAGGCACTTTCCTGTTACTTAAAAAAATGGATAAACTACAGACAAAAGTGGCCAAGACTAAAGATGAAGGCCAGCGGATTAGGATTAAGATTAAATCCTTTGATCACAAAATTATTGATCAATCCACTAAGACTATCGTAGATACTGTTAAGCGCAGTGGTGCTAAAGTTCACGGTCCTATTCCTTTGCCAACAGAGAAGAAAATCTACACCGTCAACGCTTCGACCTTTGTTCACAAGAATTCACGTGATCAATACGAAATGCGTGTACACAAGAGGTTAGTTGATATTATCGAGCCAACTGCGAGTACCGTAGAATCACTCAGTAATTTGAACTTACCATCAGGTGTCGATGTGGAAATAAAAATGTAAGAGCCACCAACCAATTTGCTTACACCGGACTTTAGACAAGCTCACTTCGAGAACTATCTAAAAGCTAGGCGCTAAGTACAAGGAAACTAATAAAATAGATCAAACTTAAAATCATCTACAAGCAAATAGCGACTTTTTTGATTTAAGCTGGTTTTATTAGTTACCAGTTTTTTTGTTTTAATATTTAGATTTATGAAATTTATCTTAGGTGAAAAGATTGCCATGACACAGCTTTGGCAAGGAGAAGAACGCAAAGTAGCGACTAGAATCAAGGTTGGTGCTTGTGTTGTGTTACAATTAAAAACCAAAGACAAAGACGGCTACGAGGCGGTCCAGATCGGTTTTGGCGAAAAGAAAGCCAAAAACATTACTAAGAGTCTCAAGGGTCATTTTAAAAATTTAGGTGCTTTCCGCTATGTTCGCGAATTCCGCATGGACAAGGCTGATCGTAAGATCGTTGACCTTAATGTCGGTGATACTATTGATCTTGCTAGCTTTGCTTCTGGTGACAGTGTCAAATTGACCGGTGTCTCCAAGGGCAAGGGTTTTGCTGGTGTTGTGAAGCGTCATGGTTTCCATGGTCACTTTGCTACTCACGGTACTAAAGATCAGTTGCGCATGCCTGGTTCTATCGGAGCCGGTGGTGTCCAGCGCGTCTTTAAGGGTAAGCGCATGGGTGGCCGCATGGGTGGTGACCAAGTCACTTTGCCAAGCGTCAATATCTTGGAAGTTAATGCCGAAGCCGGTGAAATCCTCATCGAAGGTGCCGTTCCAGGTGTCCGCGGCTCTCTAGTTGAGATTTACAGTGCTGGTGAATTAAAGATTGCTGCTCCTGTTGTTGAATCAAAAGTTGAGGCTGTCGTGGAAGAAGCTCCTAAGACCGAAGAAGTTGCTAAGACTGAAGAAACTGTTAAAGAAGAAGTAGTTGAAGCTCCTACTGTCCCTGTCCTGAGCGAAGCCGAAGGAGAAGGAAAAGAAGAAAAATCCGAATAATTTATTACTAAAGCTATGATCAAATATCAAGTTTACAACCAGCAAGCCCAAAAGGTGGGTGAGGAAACTCTCTCTGACAAAGTTTTCGGTTTAAAGCCTAATGCTGCTTTGCTGCACCAAGTCGTTGTTGGCTCTATGGCTAATGTCCGTCAGGTTTTAGCTCATACCAAGGGTCGTGCTGAAGTGCGTGGTGGTGGTAAGAAGCCATGGCGTCAGAAGGGTACTGGTCGCGCTCGTGTCGGTTCTTCTCGCAGTCCAATTTGGAAGGGCGGTGGTGTTACTTTTGGTCCAACCAAAGATCGTAACTTCTCTGTTAAGATTAATGACAAAATGAAGCACAAAGCTTTGTGTATTGCTTTATCTGACAAGGTTTCTGATCAGAACTTGGCTTTGATTGATGAATTAAAATTTGACGCCTTTAAGACTAAAGCTTTTAATCAGATGCTCGAAGTAATGTCTAAAAATATCTGGTCAGCTAGCGAGAAGTCTAAGCGCAGCGTTTTGGTTATTAATCATGACCGTGATGAGCACTTGACCTACTCTGCTCGCAATTTGACTGGTGTCAAAGTTATTAACTTTGATAACTTGAATTTGATTGATTTATTGCAGTACAAGCACCTAATTATGCCAGTCAGTGTCGCTAAGATTTTAGTTGAACGCTACGGCAAATAAATAGATTAATATGGCTTTATTTGATAAAAAAACTACTGAAGAAACTACCGCTCCTGCTAGCTCTGAAACTAGCATGAAGGATTTGTATAGCGAAGCCGCTAAGGCTCCTAAGGCTAAGACTGGCGCTAAGACTAAGGTCTCTAGCCGTCGCCACAGCCAAGCTTACCGCGTCCTAGTTAAGCCTATTATCACTGAAAAGGGTACAGGTCTTGCTAGTATTGCCAAGTACGTCTTTGCTGTTGAACTTTCTGCTAATAAGATTGAAGTGGCTAAAGCCATCGAAGAACTTTACGGCGTCAGCCCAGAAAAAGTTAACATTATCCGTATGGAAGGTAAGACTAAAGTGCGTGGTCGTGTCACTGGTAAGCGTAAGGATTGGAAGAAAGCTGTCATCACTTTGCCAGCTGGTAAGACTATTAATGTTTACGAAGGCGTCTAAGCTCAATAATTTTAAAAAATATGCCCGTTATTAAAGCCAAACCAACATCACCAGGACGAAGAAGCGCTAGCTTTCAGGACTTTTCTGATATCACTAGCACTAAGCCAGTTAAGAAATTAACTGTCATTCGTAAGCAGCAGGCTGGTCGCAACAACCAAGGTAAGATCACTGTTCGTCACCAAGGTGGTGGTGTTAAGCGTTTCCTCAGAATCATCGATTGGAAGCGTGATAAATTTGACATCCCTGGTAAAGTCGCTACTATTGAATATGATCCAAGTCGCGGTCCTCGTATCGCTTTGGTGAATTATGCTGACGGTGAAAAGCGCTATATTATCGCTACTACCGACATGGTTGTTGGTACTTCTGTGCTTAGCTCCCGCTCCTTGATTGAAATCAAGTCTGGTAATGCTATGCCTCTAGCTTTCATTCCTGCCGGTGTGCCAGTTCACAACGTTGAACTCAAGCCTGGTCAGGGTGCTAAGATGGCTCGTAGTGCTGGTAATGCTATCTACGTCATGAGCGTTGAGAAGAAATATGCTCAGCTCAAGATGCCTTCTGGTGAAATCCGTTTGGTTGATAAGCGTTGTCTCTGTGCCGTTGGCCAAGTTGGTAACCTTGATATCCGTCACATTAGCTTGGGTAAAGCTGGTCGTAGCCGTAAATTAGGTATTCGTCCAACTGTTCGTGGTACTGCTATGAACCCAGTTGATCACCCACACGGTGGTGGTGAAGGTAACCAGCCTATCGGTTTGAAGCATCCGAAGACCAAGTGGGGTAAGCATGCTTACGGCGTGAAGACTCGTGCTCCAAAGAAGGGATCTGGTCGTTTAATTATCAAGCGTAGAAAATAATATGACAAGAAGTTTAAAAAAAGGTCCTTATATCAATGAGAGACTGTTGAACAAAGTCAAGAATTTAAAGTCCGGTGATCAGGCAGTGATCAAAGTTTGGGATCGCGCTTGTACTATTACACCAGAAATGGTAGGTTTTACTTTCGGTGTCCACAACGGTCGCGTCCATACCCCAGTTACTGTTACTGAAAACATGGTCGGTCACAAGCTTGGTGAATTTTCTCCAACTCGTAAATTCGTTGGTCATGGTGGTAAGATTGCTAAGGCTCAGGCTGGTGACAAGAAAGCTGCCGACAAGAAATAATTTAAATTTTAATTAATATGGAAGTAAAAGCATACGCCAAAAGTCTAAGAATGTCACCTCGCAAAGTTCGCTTGGTGGTTGATTTGATTCGCGGTAAAAAAGTCGCCTCGGCTTTAGCCCAATTACAATTTTCCCCTCGCGCTGCTACTTTGCCTATTAGCAAATTAGTTAAGTCTGCAGTGGCTAATGCTAAACACAACTACGACTTAGCTGAAGACAATCTCTTCATCAAGTCTATCTTTGTAGACGGCGGTGCTACTTTGAAGCGTTCTATGCCTCGCGCTCAGGGTCGCGCTACCCCAATCCGTAAGCGTACTAGCCATATTACTGTTGTTTTGGGTGAATTGGTTGATAGCGGCAAGAAAGAGGCTCGTAACGTTGCAGTTGATAAGCCAGTTGAATTGAAACTAGCTGCTACTCCAGGTTCTGAAATTGCCGAAGTTAAGCCGGTTGCTAAGAAAGCTAAGAAAAAGGCTGATACTGAAGTAGTTAAGGATATTACTGATCCACGCCGTGAAGGTCGCGGTCCAAAGCAGGCCGGGGCTACCAAGAAAGGGTTCACCGGCAAAATGTTCCAGCGCAAGAGCGGTTCAAGTAGTTAAATATTAAGCATTAGAAGATTTATAAAATAATTCCTATGGCAAAAAAAGTTAATCCAAAAGTCATCCGATTAGGTATCACTCATAGCTGGCCATCTAAATGGTTCGGTGGATATACCAATTACATCCCACGCCTCAAACAAGATTTGTCGGTGCGTAATTATTTTATGAAAAATTTCAAGGATGCTGGTGTTGACCGCGTTGAAATTGAAAGAAACAGTGCTAATAAGGTCTTTATCAATGTTCATGCAGCGAAGCCTGGTCTCTTGATCGGTCGTGGTGGTGCTGGCGTTGAAGATCTTAAGAAGAAATTGCACAAACAGTTCTTGAAGAATCTCCGCATGGGTGAAATTAACCTAAATATCGTCGAAGTAGCTCGTCCTAACTTGTCTTCACCAGTCATGGTGCAGTCCATGATTTTGGAAATTGAAAAGCGTATGCCTTTCAAGCGTGTTATGAAGCAAGCTTTGGCTCGTGCTGAGCGCGGTGGTGCTTTGGGTATTAAGGTTATGATTGCTGGTCGTTTGAATGGTGCTGAAATTGCCCGTACCGAACACCTCGTTTGGGGTCAGTTGCCACTCACTACCTTGCGTGCTGATATTGATTATTATGCTGGTTCTGCTCACACTACCTACGGTACTATCGGTATCAAGTGCTGGATCTACAAAGGTGAAATTTTTGAAAAAAACGAAGAGAAAGCTCAAGCTAACTTTGCCAAAAAATAAATTATATGTTGACTCCAAAAAAGACTAAATATCGAAAATCACATAAATTACGACGTGGTGGCAAAGCTACTCAGAAGACTTCTTTGAGTTTTGGTTCCTATGGTCTCAAGAGCTTAGAGTCTTGCTGGATTAGTGCTCGTCAGATTGAAGCTA
This sequence comes from uncultured Gammaproteobacteria bacterium, assembly GCA_964435085.1. Classification (GTDB taxonomy): domain Bacteria; phylum Patescibacteriota; class Patescibacteriia; order Patescibacteriales; family Patescibacteriaceae; genus UBA917. The sequence goes on from CAYSXQ010000009.1 coordinate 6,026, forward strand.
CTCGTCGCGTTATCAGTCGCTTTATGCAGAGAACCGGTAAGATGTGGATTAGAGTTTTCCCTGATGCTCCTGTTACTGCCAAAGGTGGTGAAATCCCAATGGGTAAAGGTAAGGGTGGCGTTGATCACTATGTTGTCAAGGTTAAGGCTGGTACCATTTTGTATGAAATCGACGGTGTCAGCGAAGCTGATGCTAAGCAAGCTGTTAAGCTAGCTAGCTACAAACTGCCAGTGAAAACTATTTTTATAAAAAAATAAATTTCCAAGGATAAAGATATGACCATCAAAGAATTACAAAGTAAAACTGAAAGCGAGTTGCAAGACTTGCTGGCTGACAATCGTTGGAAATTGAAAGATTTACGTTTTAAAAATGCCAACGGCCAGTTAAAAGACGTCCGCGAAGTTCGTGAGACTAAGCAAGATATTGCTCGTGTTCTAACAGTCTTAAACGCCAGCAAAGCTAGTAAATAAATTTTATGACAGACAAACTTATCAACAAAGAAATAACCGAAACTAAGCAGCGCAAATTCACTGGTGTGGTTGTTAGTGACAAGATGACTAAGACCATTGTCGTTAAGGTTGAGTCAGTGAAGATTCACCCTAAGTACCAGAAGCGTTACACTGAAAGTCGTAAGTACAAGGTTCATGACGAAAAGAACCAGTTTAAGATCGGTGATAAGGTTGTCTTCGTTCAGTGCCGCCCTCTCAGCAAGGATAAGCGCTGGAGAGTTCTGTCTAATTAAACCATTTAAGATAGCAATATGATTCAGTTAAGATCAATTATAAACGTAGCCGATAACTCTGGCGCCAAAAGCGTCCAGTGTATTAGAGTTTTAGGTGGTTACCAGAAGCGTTATGCTCGCGTTGGCGATCGTATCACTGTGGCTGTCAAGCAAGCTACCCCTCATGCTACTATCAAAAAAGGTGATGTTTTACTTGCTACCGTTGTCCGCACTAAGAAAGAAATTGCTCGTAACGATGGAACTATCTTGCGTTTTAGCGACAATGCTTGTGTCATTATTGATAAAAAGTCTGGTGAGCCAAAAGGTACTCGTATCTTTGGTCCTATTCCTAGAGAAGTCAGAAAGGCTGGCTATGTGAAGATTGCTTCCCTAGCTCCCGAAGTTTTGTAAAATATAACTACTTATATGAAGATAAAGACAAACGATCAAGTAAAAATTATCGCCGGTAAAGACAAGGGCAAGGTAGGCAAGGTTTTGCAAGTTTTTCCTGAGGATGCACGCGCTAGTATTGAAGGCCTTAATTTATTGGTCAAGCACTTGCGCCCACAGCGCAAAGGGGAGAAGGGTCAGCGTGTAGAATTCCCTGCCGCTCTCGATCTATCCAATATCCAGTTAGTTTGCCCAAAGTGTGGCAAGCCTACCCGTGTTGGCTTCGAGATGCAGGAGATTAAATCCGGTGACACTGTCAAGCACAAAAAGATTAGAGTTTGTAAAAAATGTAAAAAAACCATTGATTAATGATAAGCAATATGAGATTAAGAGAGTTATACAAAAAAGAAATCGCCCCCAAGCTCGTTGCCGAATTTGGCTACAAGTCAGTTTTGGCTGTGCCTAAATTGCTCAAAGTCTCCATTAACGTTGGCGTTGGCAAGATGACCAAAGACAAGCAGTTCATTGAAAGCGTAGTCAAGGATCTCGAAACCATCTCCGGCCAGAAGCCAGTTCTTACTAAGGCGAAGAAGTCTATCTCTGCCTTTAAGGTTAGACAGGGCGAAGTCGTTGGTGTGGCTGTCACTTTGCGTGGCGAGAAGATGTATGACTTTGTTGAGAAATTGGTTAATATCACTTTCCCTCGTGTCCGCGACTTCCGTGGTCTTACTCCTACTAGTGTCGACAAGACCGGTAATCTCAGTGTTGGCTTTAAAGATCATACCGCTTTTGCTGAAATTAAGTTAGAACAAGTTGAAAAGGTCCATGGTTTAGAAGTTAGTTTAAGTACTAATGCCCAGACTAGTGAAGAAGGCTTGGCCCTCTGGCGCGCTCTCGGCTTCCCATTTAAGAAAGATTAATAAATTACATATGGCAAGAAAAGCATTAATTATCAAAGCTATCAGACCTCCTAAGTTCTCTACGAGAATTGTGCGTCGCTGTTGGCGTTGTGGTCGTAACCACGGTTTCATGAGAGATTTTGGTTTGTGCCGTATTTGTTTCCGCGAGTTAGCTAATAATGCTGATTTGCCAGGTATTAGAAAAGCCAGCTGGTAATTTATTGAAAACAATCGTCTACGAACATCGCTAATAAAGATAATTCGTAGCAATATAATTTATAAATAATTATGACAGATCCAATCGCAGACATGCTCACAAGAATTAGAAATGCCGCGGCCATCAAAAAGGCCGAGCTTGTCTTACCTATGAGCAAACTGAAATTACAAATTGCCAAAATCTTGCAAGAGACCCATTGGATTGAGAAAGTGGAGCAGGTTAAGATCGCAAGCACTAAGAATAAGAACATGATCTTCGATGAGCTTAAGCTTACTTTGAAGTACAAAGAAAATGGTGACAGTGTCATCACTTCTATTCAAAGAATCTCTAAGCCAAGTCGTCGCGTCTATGTTACTAAGGATGAATTGCCACGCGTCTTAAATGGTATGGGTATTGCCATTGTTTCTACTTCTGAAGGCTTGATGACTAACAAAGAAGCAGGCAAGCGCAAGATCGGCGGCGAGTTGATTTGCGAAATTTATTAATTTAATCATAAGATCATATGTCACGTTTAGGAAAATTACCAATTGCTATACCTAAGGGTACTACCGTCTTGTTTGCAGGCGATCTTTTGACTGTTAAGGGCCCTAAGGGAACTTTGACTCAAGTTATTCCTACTGAAGTTAAGCTAGCTATTACTGAGGCTGAAATTGTTGTGACTGTGATCGACGCTGATGATAAGAAGCACCGCTCTCTGTGGGGTTTGATGCGTTCCCTTATCCGCAATATGGTTGAAGGTGTAAACAAGGGTTTTGAAAAGAAATTAGAAATCAATGGTGTCGGTTACAAAATGGCTGGTGCTGGCGACAAAGTGAACTTGAGTCTCGGTTTTTCTCATCCAGTTGTCTTTGATTTACCAAAGGGCGTTACTGCTGTTGTTGAAGGTAAGTTCATTACTATTTCCGGCTTTGATAAGCAGTTAGTAGGTGAGACAGCGGCTAGTATCCGCCGACTTAAGCCACCAGAGCCTTACAAGGGTAAGGGTATTAAATATGTTGACGAAGTCATCAGACGTAAGGCTGGTAAAACTTCAGCCAAATAATTTTAGATAATTATATGAATCGAATCGCTAATCAAGGAAAAACTAAAGCTAGACGCGCCGCTCGTGTCCGATCTAAGATTTTTGGTACTGCCGCTCGTCCACGTTTGTCAGTTTTCAAGTCTAATCGTTACATTTACGCTCAGATCATTAATGATGAAACTGGCACAACTTTAGTTAGCGCTCATGCTAAGGAATTGACCGCTAAACTAACTAAGACCGAAGCTTCCACTGAATTGGGCAAGAAGCTAGCTGCTAAGGCTCTGCTTGCCAAAATCAGTTCAGTTGTCTTTGATCGTGGCGCTAACTTGTATCACGGCCGTGTTAAGGCTTTGGCTGATGGCGCTCGTGAAGGTGGTTTAGAATTTTAATATATTATATGGATAATCAATCAGCTAAAAAACAAACTCCAGCTACCAGCGCTCCTGCTGGCTCTGCTCCAGCCGCCGGCAAGCGTTCTTTTGGCGGTGCTAACAAGGGCCAAGGTGGTTCTGCTTCTTACGGCAATAACAATAACAAAGGCGGTGGTCGTGGTAATGGTCCACGTAAAGACTTCGCTCAAGACTCTGAGTTCGAACAAAAGATCATTGACCTTGCCCGTGTTACTCGTGTTATGGCCGGTGGTAAGAGAATGCGTTTCCGAGCTTGTGTCGCCATTGGTAATGGCAAAGGCAAGGTCGGTCTAGGACTCGCTAAGGGTGCTGACGTAACTCTAGCTATCACCAAGGCTGTTAACCAAGCTAAGAAGCAAATGGTTGATGTACCTCTTGCTGATGGTACTATCCCTCACGAAATCCGCCAGAAGTTTGGCGCTTCCTTGATTCTTTTGAAGCCTGGTCGCAAAGGTCAGGGTATTATCTGTGGTAGCGTCGTCCGTATGATTGCTGAACTTGCCGGTATCCACAATATCAGTAGCAAAATTCTTGGCACTAACAACAATGTTACCAATGCTAAGTGCGTCATGTTGGCTCTAGCTTCCTTGAAGACTCGTAAGCCAAAGGCTATCAAGATTCCAGTTGCTGAAGTAGTCGCTGAATAACTTTATTATAAAAAATCTATCATATGTCATTAACTCTAAGTAATCTAAGCCACTCTAAGTCTGCCAATCACAAGCGCAAGCGCATTGGTCGTGGTAACGCTTCTGGTCACGGTACTTCCGCGACTCGTGGTATCAAGGGTCAGAAGGCTCGTTCCGGTGTCAGTGGTTTGAAGCGTCTCGGTATGAAGCAGATGCTTTTGCAGGTGCCAAAGACTCGTGGTTTCAAATCCCACTTCGGCAAGAAGCAGGTAGTTAATTTCACCGCTATCAACTTGAAATTCAAGTCTGGTGAGTTAGTTAATCCTTTGTCTCTAGCTAAACATGGTCTCATTAAGAAAAACGGCGGTGAAGTCAAGATTCTTTCTAATGGTGAGCTTACTATCGATAAGCTAACTTTCTCCAAGGTTTTGATGAGTGCCAGTGCTGAAGCTGCAGTTCTTGCTAAGGGCGGTAAAGTTCCAGCTAAGAAAATCATTCCTCAGAAGAAGAAATTGACCAAGAAAGTCAAGTAAGACGGGTATCTTTTTAAAACATCTTCCGCTTCCGAGCGGAATCTATTCCTAAAATATATGCCAAGTAAAATTGAGCAAATTCTCAAAGCTCGTGACCTACGTAACAATATTCTTTTTGTGCTGGCCATGCTAGCTTTTTTTCGTTTAATGGCGCACATTCCTATTCCTGGTGTTAACGCCCAGGCCTTGACTGATTTCTTGGGTAATCCAGGTAATCAAGTCTTTGGTTTGCTTAGCCTTTTCTCTGGTGGTGGTATGGAGAAGATGTCCATTGTTACTATGGGCGTTGCTCCTTACATCACTTCCTCTATCATCTTTCAGTTGCTCGGTATGATCGTGCCAAAGTTTGAAGAAATGAACAAGGAAGAGTCTGGTCGCGCTAAGATTAACCAATGGACTCGCTGGCTAACTGTGCCGATTGCTATGTTGCAATCTTACAGTGTCATCTTGCTCTTGCAACGTTCTTCTTCAGCTATTTTTGGCGATATTTCTTTCTTTGGTATTTTGGTTAATGTTATGACTATCACTGCCGGCACTCTTATTTTGATGTGGATCGGTGAGCTTATCAGTGAAAAGAAGATCGGCAACGGTATCTCTATTATGATCTTCGCTGGCATTATCTCTGGCTTAGTTTCTACTGCTGCTCAATTGGTCGGCACCTATGATCCGTCAATGATCTTTACTCTAATTGCCTTTGTTGTTGCTATTATCGCTACTGTTATCGGCGTTGTCATTGTTAATGAAGGTCAACGTAACATTCCTGTGCAGTATGCTCGTCAAATCCGCGGCTCTAGAGCAGGTGATTCTAGCAGCCTACCACTTCGTGTTAACATGGCTGGTGTTATGCCAATCATCTTTGCTGTTAGTATTATTACTCTGCCCCAGATGATTGCTCAATTTTTCACTAAGGCTCAGTCTCCTTGGCTTCAGCAAGCTGCTGAATTTGTTATCAAATGGTCTAATCACGGCTTAATTTACGGCTTCGGTTACTTTATTCTAGTCTTTGGCTTTACTTACTTCTACACCGAGATTGTTTTCCATCCTAAGCGCATTGCTGAGAATCTACAAAATCAAGGTGGTTTCATTCCGGGTATTCGTCCAGGTCGTCACACTACTGAGTATTTGACCGATACCGTTCACAAGGTCATCTTCGGTGGCGCTCTCTTCCTTGCTACTATTGCTGTCTTACCAATGATTGTCCGTGTCTTCTCTGGCAATATCCCTATGCTCACTATTGGTGGTACTAGTATCTTAATCGTCGTCAGCGTCGTCATCGAAAGCATTAAGCAGATCGAGGCTCAGTTGTCTATGAGAGAGTACGATACCATGTAAAGTATAGAAATATATAAAGATAAAAAGTCGCAGTCTATGCGACTTTTTTGTTTAAAATAAGCCAATTAAAATGACACAACATTGACAAAAACATAAAACTATGCTATATTCCACAAAATAAGCTCTTTAAAAAAGGTTAAAGGTCATAGCCATAAGCTGATGAATATTCGTCATTTTCTGGCTATGACCACTTTAATTTAAGGTCATGGCGTTAAAATAACCAAAAGGAGTTTTACATATGGTAAGTAGTATCGACGATAAGCTAGATGAACTAGCTGCAGAAAATTCTAAAAATGAAGCTCTTTATCCTGAGCTTGCTAATGCTTCAATTGATTATTGTTTGCATCAACAATCCGGATATTCCGTGCTCTCTATGAACCTGTCTGCTCAGAGTCAGGACATAGAGACTGATAATTACTTGGGCATGGTTCTAGACCTAGTTCTTGCTCAAGGTCCGCTCTACCTTCAACTGTCTAAGACTTTTACTCAAGGTCTTGACCTAGCTGATAAGTATAAGATAGTTCTTACTAAAAATACTGATCTGAGTGGCAAAGAGCTGCTACAATTAGAAGGTCTCGCTTACGATTCAGAACATTGGCATGAAATTATAACTCTCCTGAGTTATAAATTCTCCAGTGAAGACCTCTTGCTTATGGGTCTATTGTCGCATTTAGTTGATAATGATCCGCCTTTTGTTGACGATAGTTCTGACTACCATGATTGGGACGACGAAATTTAAGTCCAAAAGAACACAAATCCTGCTTTTTTAAATAAAGCAGGATTTTTTATTTACTAAAAACTTTCCCCGCCCCAATCGGGTGCGCTTCGGGCGTATATATTCTTCAGTTTGTCTATTTCTCTCAATTAAACTATACTTAGTTTGTGTAACTAAGCTAAATCTATGTCCATCTTTGGCGCTCTCTTTTCTGGCAACTCTTCATCTGACCAAGAAAAGACTACTTATTTTGAAAAATACAAAAAATATAACAACAAGGATATTAAAAAAATCTCCAAGCGCTTTGATAAATACGACAAGAAAAAATTCCAGTCCACTATGGCTAAGCACGAGCTGCCTGTTGGCAAATTCATTCGTGGTCAGGAAATACTCGACAGTATTTATGAGGATCATGGTTTTCGTTTCAAGCGTGAAGTTAAAGACACTTTAACTGACAAGATCGATAATGCTGCTGCTGAACGTCTCAAGTCGCGTAATCTAGCTTTGCATCGTTTTGAGGAGTTGCGGGCAGCTGATCGCGAGGCTGCGCATAGTTCAGACTACCATCATGTTGAGACTGATCGTACTCATGATCATGCCAAGACTTCTTTCTTTCAGCCCGGCTCTTCTGAGCCAAATAAAACCGATATTAACCATGACACTCCTACTCACAGTCCTGGCATCTTTAACAAAGGTCTCTAATTAATCTTATGTCTCGTTTTATCTTAATCTTCGTCGGTCCGCCCGGCTCAGGCAAGGGGACTCAATCGGATATGCTTGGTAATAAATTGGCTTGGCCGGTTATCTCAACTGGTGAATTGCTGCGTTGGCATTTACATCATCAAACTGATCTCGGTAAACGCGCTAAGAAATACATGGACGCTGGCAAATTAGTGCCGGACAAAGTCGTCGAAGAATTAGTCGAACACCGTTTGGCTAAACCTGATACTAAGCAAGGCGTGATTTTTGACGGCTTCCCTCGTGATGCTAAGCAGCTTACTAAACTCTTCACAATTTTAAAAAAAACCGATCAAGTCTGGGTTGTAGAAATCAAAGTCACTGACAAGGAAGTAATTAACCGATTGGTTGGTAGGCGAGTCTGTGACTGTGGCGCTAGTTACCATTTGGTGTATAAGCCATCCAAGAAACCAGGCATCTGTGACCTCTGTGGCAAGAAGACCTACCTGCGTGATGATGACCGACCAAAGGTCATCCACGAGCGCCTCAAGTCCTACAAAGCCTCGGCTCGACCATTATTGACCTATGGCAAGGATAATGATAAGTTATTAGCCTTTGACGGCAATCAATCCATTAAGGCAGTAAAAGCCGAAATCTGGCAGGCTGTTAAGAAATTAGTTAAAAAGTAAAAAGACAGCATTATTCAGGAAAATTACTCTCTTTTTACTTTTTAGATTTTACCTTTTACTTAATTTCCCTATTTTTAATGACACTCTCATGTCTAAATACGTAAAATCCAAAACCCAAATCGACGGTATCCGCAAAAGCTGCCACAAAATGGCTGCTATCTTCAAGCAGCTCGAGCAGCTAGTTAAGCCAGGCGTTACTACCGCTGATTTAGAAGAAGCTGCTATTGCCATGATTAAAGCTGCTGGTGGTAAGCCAGCCTTCAAAGGTTACAAGTCTGACCGCCGCAGCAAGCCTTTTCCTAGTGCTCTCTGTGCTTCAATTAACGACGAAATCGTTCATGCTCCAGCCCTACCAGCTAAACTTCTCAAAGAAGGTGATATCATCAAGCTTGACTGCGGGATGAATCTCGACGGCTACTTTAGTGATATGGCGCGCACTTTTGCTGTCGGCAAAATCAGCAAAGAAGCTCATCATCTGGTTGATGTTACTAGGGAAGCTTTAAATATTGGTATTGCTCAGATCAAGCCAGGTAACACCCTTGACCACATCGGCTCGGCCATCCAGAAATACGTTGAAGGCGAAGGCCTCGGCGTTGTCCGCGAACTAGTCGGCCACGGCGTCGGCCTGGCTGTTCACGAAGACCCTCAAGTTCCACATTACTCGATCAAAGAAGCTGGCATGCCTAATGTTAAATTAGTCCCTGGCATGGTCCTAGCTATTGAGCCAATGGTCACCATCGGCGACTGGCGCATCAAGCTCGGTCCAGATGGCTT
>CAYSXQ010000009.1:15130-32648 GCA_964435085.1 uncultured Gammaproteobacteria bacterium
TACTTAGGTGTCGACTGGGGCACTAGTAAAATCGGACTGGCCATGGCCGATAGTGACAATAAAATCGCTATCCCTATTGGCGTAGTCAAAAACATCGCTGAGGTGGCTGCCGAAGCCCAGTCGCAAGGTGCTACTAAAATTATCCTAGGTTATCCTGTCGCCAAAGACGGCCGCAACTCTGATCACCAAGCAATCAATGCTTTTAAACTTGCTCTCGAAGAAGCTACAAGCTTGCCAGTCGAAGTCATCGACGAACGACTCACTACTGGTCTCGCTATCAAGCTCCGCCACCAAGCACCGGGTACTCAGAAGCACAAGGCGGCTGCCAAAGAAGATGCGATTGCAGCAATGCTGATCTTGGAGACTTATTTGTCACGAAGTTAAAAGCGACCTCTGGTCGTCCCAGCGGAGGCCGGGATCTCATAATAAAAAGTTGAAAGTTACGGGACTTTCTAACTTTATACTTTCTAACTTTCAACTCGTCTATGGAATCAACCTACACCACCGAAGGCATTGTTCTGCGTCGTGATCTCTGGCGCGAAGCCGATTGTCGTTTAGTAATCTATACTCGTGAAGCTGGCAAATTAGATCTCATTGCCCGTGGTGTTAAGAAGCCAAGTTCTAAATTGGCAGGTCACCTCGAACCTTTCAACCGTCTCAAGTTGATGGTTATTAACGGCCGCTCCAAATCCTACGTCGCTTCTGCTCAAGCTCTTGATAGTTTCTATCATCTTAAGCAAGACTTAGATAAGTTACAGTGGGCGGGCGAGTGGCTCGCTGACTTCAATCGTTTAGTTAAAGACAATCAAGTTGATGCTAAGCTCTATGCTTTGCTTGCTTCATCACTCTCGGTTTTCAATTCTATCAAGGCTGGTCCTATCTACTATCGAGCTTTAGGGAGTCTCTATCTTTTAAAATTGTATGAACTAATGGGCGAGGGACTTGATTGGGAAGAATTATCTAAACAAGCTAACACTAATCAGAAGCATTTAGAGCTACTCAAGGTCTCCTTAGCCAAGCTTTATCAAGGCGCACCCAAGCTCACTAAGAGTTTAGCTGAATTAACTATTCATCTAGCTTTAGTTTTAAAAAATTAAAAGCGCAGTTTTAGCTGCGCTTTTTTTGTTCTAGGTTTTGATGATACGGAAAAGATAGTGGGTATCAGACTTAAATTCTCTTATTAATTCTAATCGAGTATTGTCTTTAGTTGGTATTTCTATATCGGCTTTCTTTTTGGCTAGTATGCATTCCCATCTTTCTTTTCTAACTGTCTTTTCGTTGATATACTCATGTCTACCGTATTGTAATTCTAGTTGTGAAAAACTAGTCTCATTATTTGCTTCAATCAAGCGTATTCCTAGTAAGTCATGCGAAGTGTGCAGTATAATGTCTACACTAAAGCTACTTAGCTGATCACATTTATACAGATAGGATTTAATTACCATCTTTTCCCCCTTGAAATATTGATTATAAAATGAACGAGTTTTTATTATGCGACATACTCATCAATTAGTCAATCTTGAAGAAAATCCAGTAATTTGCTAGGATAAATGAATAATTTTTATTAAACCTAAAGCAAAATACCTCTAACTATATGATGCGAAGCCATACTTGCGGCCAGTTAAATAAATCTAATCTTAGCCAAATTGTTGAATTAGCAGGTTGGGTGGCCTCTTACCGTAACCTAGGCTCCCTACTCTTCATCGATTTACGTGATAAATACGGCTTAACGCAGCTCTCCTGGAATGACACTGATGGCAGTTTTGCTGAGGCTTGTAAGCTTCGTCATGAATGGGTGATCAAGGTCAAAGGCGTCGTCTCTCTCCGTCCTGAGAAGATGGTTAATCCGAAGATGGCGACTGGTGAAATTGAAATCAGAGTCAATGAATTAGAAATATTGAGCGTCGCCGAAGTATTGCCTTTCGAGATTCACAACGATGAAAATCTCGGTCAAGCTAACGAAGCTCTCCGTCTCAAGTATCGTTTCCTTGATTTGCGTCGTCCTAAGCTGCAAGAGATGTTAGCTGTCAAAGATCGCTACTTCACTCATATCCGTTCCTATTTCCATAGTCAAAATTTTACCGAAGTTCAGACTCCGATCCTTGCCAACTCTTCTCCTGAAGGCGCTCGCGACTTCCTTGTTCCATCTCGTCTCTATCCTGGTAAATTCTACGCCCTACCTCAAGCTCCACAGCAATTCAAGCAGCTACTCATGGTCGGTGGTCTTGATCGCTACTTCCAAATTGCACCTTGCTTCCGTGATGAAGACACTCGTGTTGATCGTCACTACGGCGAATTCTACCAGCTTGATATGGAAATGAGTTTCGCTGGCCAGGACGACGTCTTTGCTATCATGGAACCATTGATGATTGAGCTCACCGAAAAGTTTTCTAACAAGAAAATTATTAATCTCCAGAGTGACAAATCTTTCCGTCGCTTGCCTTGGCGTGAAGCGATGACTAAGTATGGCAGCGACAAGCCAGACTTACGTTTTGATCTGCCTATCATGCCTGTCTCACCAATCTTTGCTAACTCCGGCTTTGTCGTCTTTGACGAAGTGATTAATGCTGGTGGTGCTATTCATGCTCTGGTTGTCCCGGGTGGCGAAACCTTTAGCCGTAAGATTTTTGATGAGCTGACAGAACTAGCCAAGAAGAAAGGTCTTGCTGGTCTTGCTTACGCCACGATTGGCGCCGAAGGTGTCAAATCCAGTATTAGTAAATTTGTCTCTGAAAATAAATTCAAAGAGTTGATCGATGCTATTGGTGCAAAGACCGGTGACGCAGTTTTGCTCGCCGCTGGTCCTTGGCTTAAGCTCTCCTGGGCCATGGGCGCGCTGCGTCTTGATGTCGCTCGTCGTCTCAATCTAATTGATAATACTCAGGCTGCTTGGTGCTGGATAGTTGACTACCCAATGTACGAAGCCGTCGAAGAGGGGACGCTCGCTGCTAAACAAGGCAAGACTGTCGACTTCGGTCACAATCCTTTCTCCATGCCGCAAGGTGGCCTCGAGGCTCTGACTAACAAAGATCCGCTCGACATCTTAGCTTACCAGTACGACCTAGTCTTAAATGGTTTCGAAATCTCCTCCGGTGCCGTTCGTAACCAAAATCCCGAACTCATGTACAAGGCCTTCGCCATCGCTGGCTACAGCAAGGAAGACGTCGACAAGAAATTCGGCGCCATGATCCAAGCCTTCAATTACGGCGCCCCACCTCACGCTGGCAACGCCCCGGGTCTTGATCGTCTGATCATGGTTCTCAACGACTGGGACTCTATCCGCGACATGTACGCCTTCCCTAAGGATGGTCAGGGCCGCGATGTCTTAATGGATAGTCCGAGTGAGGTCAGTCCAGAGCAGCTTAAGGAAATTGGGGTCAAAATGAATTAATAGTTATGATTATCGCCATTCTAGGCTCACAAAATAATAAACGCGAACAAGACTGGCTCAGTCATTGGACTTACGAGTTCGAACGTATCGGCTCTGAAGTTTTAGTTAATCCAAAAGTTATCAGTTTAGCAACAGCTGACGCTCTTGTTTTATTATCCGACGGCAGAATTTCCGAGCCAGATATCTATCTGAGCCTCGGCTACTTCTACCATCTCAAAGAACAGGAACGGCGTTCACCTAAGCGCCTCATCGTCGCTTTCAATGAAACTGGTAATTTCCCCGCCTCACTAGAATTATATTTCGATCACATTACTAGCACTGAAAAAGGTTTGATTAATACCCTTAAGGACTATCTCTATTTCAGTAATAAAAATGTTCAATCCCAATCGCACAACTAATCTTCGCACCTGGATAGATATTGATCGCGATAACTTGCGTCACAACTATCATGTTTTTCGCGATCTCATCGCTCCCTCCTGCTTACTCGGCGCCGTTGTGAAGTCCAATGCCTACGGCCACTCACTAGTTGACTGTGCTGCCGAATTATCTCGTCTTGGTGTTGATTGCCTGATGACCGACTCTATTACTGAAGCTGTTAAATTGCGCGAGCAGGGGATTGCTAAGCCAATTCTCGTGCTCGGCTATACTTTGCCTAGTATGGTCGCTCTAGCGATAGAGCATCGTATTAGTTTATCAATCTCTAGCTTCCAAGTCTTAGATGCTCTACGCGAGCTAGATACTACAGATCTTAGGGTTCATCTGAAATTCGATACCGGCATGTGTCGTCAAGGTTTCTTTGCCGAGGACGCTGCTAAGCTTCTTGATTTGCTTATTCATGAATTTCCACAGATTACCATTGAAGGTGTTTTCACTCACTTTGCTAGTGCCAAAAATCCCGCTTTCCCTGATGATACCAAGCAGCAATTAGCAAAGTTTGCTATAATAATAGAAGAGTGCAAGCGTCGCGGTCTCAAAGTAATTCGTCACGCTGCTGCCACTGCTGGCACTCTACTTTTTCCTGAGTCACACTTCGACATGGTTCGTGTTGGCATTGGTCTCTATGGTCTCTGGCCCTCGACCCAAGTTCAGGCTGCTTGCAGCGATCGCTTAGAGCTCAGGCCAATCTTAGCTTGGAAAAGCGTTGTCAGTGAGATCAAAAGCGTTCCGGCTGCTAGTCGCATTGGCTATGATGGCAGTGAGACTGTAGCTAGAGATTCTAGGCTAGGTATCGTGCCTATTGGCTACTGGCACGGCTATGACCGCAGCCTCTCGAGTATTGGCCGCGTCTTGATAAATGATCAGCCAGCTAAAGTGCTGGGTCGAGTCTCTATGGATATGTTAATTATCGACCTGACTAATATTGATCAAGTCGCAGTTGGCGACCAAGTCACGCTCCTCGGGCGCGACCACCACCAACAAATTAGCGCCGAAGAAATTGCTAGACTAGCCGAAACTTCCAATTACGAAATTGTTACTAGACTCAATCCTTTAATAAAAAGATTTTATATATAATTAACTAAGCAATTAAGCATATGAATAATAATGCTAAATACGCCTTTTACTACCTCTTGTCGCTAGTGGCCTTAATCTTTGTCACTATCAATAGCGGAATCATCGTCTTTCAAATCATTAATAAATTTATTCCCGATACTTTAACTAATTATTCTGACAGTGTTAGTCAGGAATTACTACGTTTTGCTATTGCTTCCCTCGTCTTTGCAACTCCTGTCTTTTTCTTGATGAATAAGTTTATTAGCAAGGGCTTAGTCAAAAAAGAAATCTCTTTGACTGATGGTATTCGTCGTTGGTTGACCTACCTAATCATCTTTATCTCCAGTGTCGTCATCTTGGTCTGGTTGATTATGACTATGACCAGTTTTCTAAACGGTGAATTAAGCATGAAAGTTGCTCTCAAGACTTTGACTATTCTTGGTATTGCCGGCTCAGTCTTTGGTTACTATTTCTATGACATCAAAAAAGAAAAGGTGAGTGCCAAAGATCCTATTGCCTGCACTTTCTTTATTGCTAGCTTGGTCCTAGTTCTAGCTGCTCTAGTTTCAGCAATTATGATTATGGATAAGCCAGCTACTGTTCGTGATCAGCGTCACGATCAGACTGTCATTAATGATCTCTCTATGATCGATAGCGCTATTAATCAGTACTACATCATTAATAAAAAATTACCAGTTTCTCTCGACGAATTAAAATCAACTAGCGGCGTCTATCTCCGTGACGAAAATCTCATGGATGCTGTTTCCAAAGCTCCTTATCAGTACAAGCCAGGCGCTGACAATAGTTATCAGCTCTGTGCCGACTTTAAATTAGCCACTAACTCTGCTGACAAAACTAATTACTCCGAGCCAAAGTGGGATCATCAGACCGGTAATCAGTGTTTTGATTTGGTAGTTGTGAAGCAAGAAATTCCAGTTCTTCCTGTTCAGGTTAAATAAATTTAGTTACAAAGCTAGAAAGTAGAAAGTTAAAAGTCACGAAACTTTCTAACTTTCAACCGCTTCCTCTAATGGACAGTCAAGCTTTTTCTGTTATAATAAATTAATACCAAAGCCACCTCAATGATTATCAAAATCGACAAATTCGAAGGCCCGCTGTACCTGTTGCTGCAGATGATTGAGGAGGATAAACTCGATATTACTGAGGTGAGTCTGGTTAAGATTGCTGATCAGTATATCGATTATATCAAGGCTAATAGTGATATTGATCCAGAAAACATTGCCGATTTCTTAGTTGTCGCAGCTAAGCTCTTATTGCTTAAATCTCGTGCCTTACTGCCATACCTCTATCCAGCCGAAGACGAAGAAGTTGATGATTTCGAAGCTCAGATCAAGATGTACAAAGAGTTTCTTGAAGCGACTAAGGTCATTGCCAAAATCATTACCGGACAGAAAACTATGTTCGGTCGTGAATTTAGCAAGCAGTCTTTGCTCCTTGATGGCTTTACTCCGCCTACCAAAGTTGCGCTAGCTGACCTGCCTCTAATCTGCGCCGAAGTTATCGCGCGCCTCGCGCCCGTTGAAGAATTAGGTCAAGGCACCATTCGCGAACACGTTAATATTGACGACAAGATGAGCGAAGTTAAATTCATTCTTACTAAGAAAATCAATTTCTTTTTCAAGGACTTCATCGGTAAGGCCAAGTCTAAGACAGAGGTCATCGTCGGCTTCCTTGCTATTCTTGAATTAATGAAGCAGCGGGAATTGATGATCGAACAACTCGCTACTTTTGGTGAGATAGAGGTGCAAAGAATTCAGAATTAAATTTCTATGGATAAATTACAATCACAATTAGAATCACTACTCTTCGTGAGCGCTAAACCGATTTCTGTTAAGCAGCTATCTGAATTAACTATGGCAAGCGCTGAGCAGGTCGATGATGCCTGCACTGCGCTTAGTGAGCATTATAATAATTCTGGTTCTGGTCTTGCCTTGGTTAAGAATAATGCTAAGTATCAGATGGTTACTCGCAGTGACAATGCTGAGTTGGTTCGTAGTTTCTTACAACAAGAAACTAACAGCGAGTTAAGTCGTCCTAGTCTCGAGACTTTGACTATCATCGCTTATCGTGGTCCGATTGCCAAAAGCGACCTTGATCGCATTCGTGGTATTAACTGCGCTATGATCTTACGCAATCTTTTGCTACGAGGTCTAATCGAATCCAAGGGCGACAAGAAAGACGGTGAAATTTACTATGAAGTTAGTTTTGACTTCCTTAAGTTCTTAGGTGTTAGCGACCTGTCTCAATTGCCAGATTACCAACGTTTGCATAGTGATAGCGCCGTCGATAAGTTTTTGAATAAATCCGAGGAGTCAGTGTCTAATAATGATCAAGCTCTTGCCGCTGACCAGGCAAATCAATAATTACTTATGATTTTTTTTAGCTACCTTTTTTTATCCATTTTTACTTTAGCTAATCTTGTCTTTGGCCAAATTTCTTTGACTGCCTCTCTTTTTGACCGTTACTTCAATCGCGGCACCATGCTGAGTTTTGACCGCCTCGCAACCAATCAGTTAGCTATTTTAACCACTCGTCCAGCTGACCCGAGTTTAGCTATCCCTGTTCCTCATAAGGGTCCTTGGAAAGTGGCCGCTTCAGCTGTGGCTGGAGATAAAATTAGCTCTGATCCAAGTCTTGAGGTTTTAGCTGAAAGTTCTATTCTCATTGACACTAAGACTGGTAATCGACTCTTTGAGCAAAATGCCGATCGGCAGCATCCCATCGCTAGTATCTCTAAGTTAATGGCAGCTTTAGTTTTTGTTGATAATAATCCTGGCTGGGATACTGTCTATACTTTTCGTGTCAGTGATGAGCGTCCTGGGGCCAAGTCTAATGTTCGTCCTGGTGAGCAAATTAGTGCTCGTGATCTTTTTTATGATGCTTTAGTCGCTTCTGATAATGCTGCTATCATCTCTTTGGTTAATCTCACTGGTCTAACAGAGGAGCAGTTCGTTGATAAGATGAACCAGCGAGCTGTCTCCATGGGTCTAGTTGAAACTGTTTTTAATGATCCGACCGGCCTCTCTACTGGCAACGTTTCTACTGCTGCTGAAGTAGCTGTCTTTGCTCGTCAGGCTTTTTTGCAGCCAGACATTCGTGAAGCTGTCTTGACGAAGAGTTATGAATTGACTCTCTTGCCTGAAACTAAACGCAGAATCTACAGTACTGATGACTTGCTGGGCGGTGATTTAGGTGAGATAGAGATTGTTGGTGGCAAGACTGGTTACGTCGACAAGGCTGGTTATTGCTTTGTTGGCAACTTTACCAAAGACCACGAAGAGGTGATTAGCGTCGTCCTTGGTGCTCCAACTATTAAAGCACGTTTTGCTGAAACTGCTAAAATTTTAAATTGGCATTTCAAGTCCTCTCCTTAATAAATTAAACTCGGACTTGTCCCGCGTAGCTTCAGCGAAGTGGGATGGGTCTAATCACTATTTGATCAAGCTTTATCAAAAACCCGATGTTGGGTAATAAATATCTATATGACAAAACTAATCGTCGCTAACTGGAAAATGAATCTTGGTCTTGCTGAGTCTCTTAAGCTAGCCAAAAGCTACGCTAAACTTTTCAAAAAACCAGTCAATCAGTTAGCTGTTTGTCCTAGCTTTCTTGCCTTGCCTATCATCAAAGACATCTTGAGTGAGCGCAATATTGCTCTCGGTGCTCAAGACTCTTTTTGGGAGACTAAAGGTGCCTACACCGGCGAAGTCTCTCCACTTAGCTTGCAGGAATTGGGCTGCCAGTATGTTATCCTTGGTCATAGTGAACGCAGACAATACCTAGGCGAAAGCTGCCGCATGATTAATGCCAAGGCTAAGGCCGCTCTGGCCACTGGCCTCACTCCCATTGTTTGTGTCGGTGAAGACGCTACTCGGCACAGCTCTGGCAAAAGTGCCGCTTTTGTCACCGGTCAAATCAAACGTGCCTTAGTTGGCTTAAAATTAAGCCCTAAGCAGTCTCTAGTTATAGCCTATGAGCCAATTTGGGCTATCGGTACTGGCAAGGTTATAAAGTGGCGTGAGGCTCAATTAATGCATAGTTTAATTAAGTCCCTTGCTGTTAAATTACTTGGCTCAAGTGGTCAAATTAAGGTTATTTATGGTGGTAGTGTTGATTCTGATAATGCTGCTACTCTACTGAATGTACCAGAAATTGACGGCTTCCTTGTTGGTGGCGCCTCACTATCAGCCGAAAACTTCCATAAAATAGCTAATATTAAATAAATATTACTTATTGCCAGCTCTCTTTTTATAGGCTAAACTAAAAGACTATGATTACAAACATAATTGTCTGGACTTTCTTGCTTGTTAGTTTGTTGGTTATTTTGGCTATTATTTTGCGAAAGTTTCCGCTGTTAGCTAGCATTGACTTAGAGCAGATTGACTCTGAGCGACAGGCCGAGCTCAAGCAGAAGATTTTGAGTGACAAGTTTAAGCGCGATTTTGCTCGTATTTTTAATAGAGTCAATGCTTTATTGGCCCCCGTCATTAGTGGTATCACTAACTTTGCCCGTCTTTTGTATGATAAGTTGGTCAATTTACAGCAAAGTCATACTAAAGTCATTGCCGAAACTAAGCAGGACGTCTATCAGCAAATCGACATTCTTCTGGCTGAAGCTGAGGATCTGACTCGCAAAGACGAGCTGGTTAAGGCTGAACATAAATATATCGAAGTCATTGGTCTTGATGGTAAGAATTTTAAGGCCTATGAGCTATTAGCTGATA
The DNA here is from genome assembly GCA_964435085.1 of uncultured Gammaproteobacteria bacterium. Taxonomy (GTDB): domain Bacteria; phylum Patescibacteriota; class Patescibacteriia; order Patescibacteriales; family Patescibacteriaceae; genus UBA917. Next base: position 24,758 of record CAYSXQ010000009.1, read on the forward strand.
ACTACGCTAGTCGTGATAATAATGAAGAAGCTGAGCAGACTCTTCTCCACACCATTAAGCTTAAGAACCAGCTAATGAAGACGAAGAGCTCTAATCTTTCAAAATTAGACTTAGCCAGGAACTATTATAGTCTGAGCTTGGTCTATCAAAAAATCAATGAAACTCACAAGGCTATTGATTATTTACAGCAATCTTTGGCTCTAGAACCAGCTAATCCCAAATATCTTGATAAAATTATAGAATTGTGTATAATGACTAAGGATCTTAGTGGTGCTACTAGTTTTTGTCAGCAATTAGAAGCCTCTAATCCTGCTAATAAGAAGTTAAAGGAAATTAAAGATCAGATTAAGGAACTAAGTAATTTGCAGGCAGATAACTAAAAATAAGCCGTTGTAGCTCAGTTGGTAGAGCACCACCATGGTAAGGTGGGGGTCCGGGGTTCAAATCCCCGTGACGGCTCCAGATGTAAAAACCGCCCTAGTAATAGGGCGGTTTTTAGTATTGATTTTTCAATCATTTTATGTTATTATTAAATCAAATAAATCAAAGTTGTTTAACAATTTAGGAGTTTAGTCATGATGACTACCGCTAAATATGACTTGAGAGTTGATCTTAAGGTCAGTGAACAAAGATGGAGAATTAGAGACTACTGTCAAAAGCTTCATCTGCATTTCAATCCTTTTAAACACTGCTCTGTGCCACTTTTTGGTGATAATCTAGGCAGTCTCTTGCTGATCGACACTGATGATCTAGAAATTCTCAAGTTACGGGTCGATAAGTATCTCAAGCCTCTTTGTGGACTCCGTCCAGATTGGTTGGAAGAATTAGCTCTCGATCATGCCGCAATTAGACCAAGAGCCCCTTACTTTCTTTGGCATTCTGGTCGATCTCAGTCACAGTCTAGTTTTCAGGGCAAGGATCTGAGTGGTCATAGCGCTCTTTACTATCAATCATACGGTATTAATACCATGACTCCTATCGAGTACTGTCATTACCGTATCTTCTCAGCTCTTTATAAGGACCATAGCGTAGACTCTGATTCGGCTACCATGTTTCCTAATTCCTGCTTTGGAATTAGTGACGATTATTTGTACGAATCTGGCAAATCTGTGCCAGTTCTTGGAAATAGCAATGGTCGATTATTGGTTGATGCTTGCTACCCAGTTCAAATTTACCCTTCTCTTAAGGTACGTGCTGTTAGCTTTTAAATACAATTACCACTTCTTAAACCTCGTTTGTTGATTCAAGTGAGGTTTTTTATTTACCCCAAAAACCTTGTTTTTCTCATAATTATATGATATTTTAACCCCATGTTAGATCTCACTACAAAACGCCAAGATTTCTCTATTCTCTCTAATTCTGCTTCCTCAAAGCAGGTCTATTTTGATAATGCCTGCATGAGCCTCAAGCCTCATCAGGTGATCAACGCCATTACCGAATATTATACTGATTATCCTGCCTGTGTCGGTCGTAGTTCTCACCATCTCAGCAAGATTGCTAGCGACAAAGTCCATGCTGTTCGTGGCAAGGTTGCTAGATTCATCAATGCCAAAAGTGAAGAAGAAATCATCTTTACTCGTAATACTACCGAAGCTATTAACCTAGTGGCTCGTAGTCTTAATTTTCGGGTAGGGGATGTCATTATCACTTCTGACAAAGAACACAATTCTAATCTTGTCCCTTGGCAGCTCATCTGCCAGCAAACTGGGGCTAGTCTCAAAATTTTACCATCGCTACCAGACAATACCTTTGACCTTGAGAATTTTAAATCAGCCGTCACTGGTGCTAGGTTAGTCGCTGTCGGCCACACTGCTAATCTCGACGGCGTCACTGTGCCTGTTCGGGATATTGTCAAAATTGCCCATGCTGCCGGAGCTGAGGTCTTAGTTGATGCTGCTCAAGCTATGTTGCATCACAGAATCGATGTGCGTGACTTGGATGTTGATTATCTTGTCTTCTCTGGTCACAAGATGCTTGGTCCAACCGGCACTGGTGTGCTCTATGGCAAAGCTGCCTTACTAGACAAACTTCAGCCTTTCTTGGTGGGAGGAGATACAGTCGAGTCTGTCACTTACAGCGAGCACAAATTTCTGCCAGTGCCCGAGCGTTTCGAAGCTGGTCTCCAAGGCTACGCCGGCCTTCTTGGTCTCGGTGCAGCTGTTGATTATCTTTCGGCTCTTGACTTTACTGCTATTCGCGAACACGAATACCAATTAAATAATTACATCACCACTGAAGCTCTGAAATTACCTAAGTTCCGTCTTATTGGTCCTGTTGATGCGAGCAAGCGCTCTGGTATTATTTCCTTTTATTTCGAGGGTGTCGACTCGCACCAAGTTGCTTTGATGCTCGATGAGATGTCTGGTATAATGATTAGATCTGGTCAGCACTGTGTTCATTCTTGGTTTAATCATCATAAGCTTAAGGGCAGTGCTCGTGTCTCTCTAGCTTTTTACAACACCATGGCAGAAGCTCAAATTTTTATTCAAACTCTAACTAAAATCAGTCAAATTTTTTAATCTATGTTTTGTATCGCTGCCTTAGTGGTCTTTTCTATTCTAGGTATCTTCAGTGCTACTCATCGTGAGTACGCTCGGCGCGCCCTTGATTGTGTCTTTCGTCGTGTGACCTTGCGCCCTTGCAACACGGGCTTCAGTGAGCAGGTCCGTAGTCAGATCCTTGCTCGTCTCCTAGGTCGCAGCGTTTGGGCGGCGAAGATGTTTAATAAGTACTTCGAGCTTCTAGCTTGGATTTTTATGATTGCGATGATTGCGAGTACCGTCTGGACTGCTCAGGGTCTTTATAAATATTACCGCTACGGCTCCTGCAATGGTCTTAATGAATCTGGCTTTTGCGCCTTTGATCCGACAGGTGAGAATAATAAGGTCTCTAGTATGAATACTGCTACTTGCGGTATTACTAATCCTAGTGAAAAAGACCTCACTTTGGCTGGTCTAGATCTCTCTATCTTCCCTCGACAAAATTCTGGTGCTAAGGACAAATTGGTGATGATTGCTTGCTATGAATGTGACTACAGTCGAGCTACTTATCCTGAGATTACTAAGCTAGTCGAAAAGTATAATCTCGATTTTACTTTTATTCATTTCCCCGTCAAAGAAGGTGAGCAGGACACTAGCATGTCTGCCTATGGCACCTGCGCCTATCAGCAAGATCCGGCTAAGTTCTGGGAATTAAACAAATTACTCTTTGCAGCAGACAAAGCCGATTTATTTAAGCCTGACTTCATTAAGTCGCTAGCAACTCAAGTCGGGCTCGATGGCGAAGCCTTGATGACTTGTTCTACTAGTAGCGACACTATCAGCGCCGTCAAGGCTCAGTACAGCGAAGCTAAGGGTACTAAATTCTACGGCACCCCAACTGTCTTCATCAACGGCGAGCCCCTCGTCGGCCCTAAGCCGTATCGTGTTTATCGGGGGATGATTAAGAAGTACATTTTGTTTTAATTTCAAATTTAAAATTTAAAATTTCAAAACAATTTTAAATGTTATAATTTCAAATGTTTAAACTTCTGGCCTACCCATACTGCGTCATTCCTTGCTGTAATCAGGAATGGCAAGGCTTAATATTTGGTTTTTAAATTAAGGTATTCAAGAATTTGAAATTGTTTTGAAATTTTAAATTTTAAATTTGAAATTAGTATGCTATAATAACCAAATCTTAAAAACACTAATTAACTAATCCAAAATCCTATGAAAAAATCCATGGACAGTACCTGCTGCCAAGACGGCGGCGACTGCAAGTGTGGCCGTAATCCGGCCGTCATTATTACCGCTATCGTCGTGCTCGGACTCATCATTTCTTTCGCTATTCTCCGTGACCGCCTGACCAATCAACAATATCGTCAAGTGACTGTCACTGGCCAAGGCCGCATTACTTACCAACCAGACCAAGCCACCATCAATCTTGGTGTCCAAGTCGACAAGACTCCTAAGGCCGAAGACGCCTTGAATCAGCTAAACGCCAAGGTTCTGTCTATCACTAATGCTATCAAAGCCTTGGGTATTACCGATGCCGATATTAAGACTAATAATTACTCGCTCTACACTCAGTACGACTTCCGTGACAATGTTTCCGTTGTCTCTGGCTACAACGCTAATCAACAGCTCGCCATCAAGGTTAAGAGCTTGAATACCAACAAGGACTTGTTGGCTAAAGTCATCGCCGAAGCCACCAAGGCTGGTGCTAACCAAGTCAACGGCGTCAACTTTGAAGCTTCCAATCTCGAAGACCTCAAGCAGCAGGCCAGAGTCCTAGCTATCAAAGACGCTGAGAAAAAAGGCGTCGACCTAGCCAAAGCCGCCGGCGTCCGTCTCTGCAAGATCAGTGGCTGGTACGAAAACTTCCTCTCCGGCCCTAGTCCAGTTCCTATGATGGACTACGCCAAAGGCGGCATGGGTGGTGGCACTGCCGCTACTCCTCAGATCAATGCGGCTGACAACGAGCTGATCATGGAAATTGGCATGACTTACAATATTAAATAGTCTGCTGAGTTAGTAGAAATAAAACAAAAAACCACCAAATCAATTTGGTGGTTTTTTTATAATTTAAATAGCTCAATTAAATTTTACCATCTATCAAATCATCTTCAAACTGTATGACGCCAGCCAAAGACTGCTCATAGCCACTAACATCCGGAAAGTCTAAGGCGCGAATTTTCTTGTCCACTGCTTTGATTAGCGCCTTAGTTCGCTCCACGTCCGTCTCACTAATTTTATAGGGCAAAAGTATTAATTCACCGCGCTCAGTCGGCTGTAGGTATTCTATATAACCTGTATTCACTTTGTATTTATAATAATCACGTGATAATTCAATCAGTAATTTATAAAAAATCAGCTGACGTTTGTAGCTGTGCAAAGTTATATCCTGACGCTTCCAATCAGATGCTTGCTTACCAGTCTTAAAGTCATAGACCTCGATCGTTTTATCTTCTTCATGGGGCACGATCTTATCAATATTACCAGCTATGTGCACATCATCAACCATCACTTGTTGCTTGCTGAAATTTGTTTCAATCAAGTGACTAGGGTCAAGGCGATTTGCCGCTGTCAGTAGATAGGTCCTTAGCTCGTCCTTGCCACGGTTTAAGAATTTAGCAAATTCCAGGCTAGTCATCTGTGCTGTCGCAAGTCGCTCTTCATAGAAAGCCTGTGCTGCACTAAGTTCTACTATGCTGCCGCTGTTCTTGAGCTGATGATAGATAAATTCCATAGTCGCATGCATGGCGGTACCATAGGCAGCATTAGCTGATTTGGCTTGAGGGAAGCGCAATAGATTTTGCTCTAAGAAGCTATGCGGTCCGCCCTTCGTCACATTCAGGAAGTTATTTAAATGGGTTACGCTCAAAACATATTTATCTAGTAGGGGAGCTAAGACCAATTTTTCTTCAGGATTGATAATTACGTTTTTGTTTAGGCTACTAGCTGCATAAGCCTCGGCTACCTCTACTTCACTCATCTGCTTATGCTCACTATTAATACTGTGCGGGAAGTCTTGAAATTTGGTTTCATCGAGGAATGGTAAGCGCAAAGCTAGCTTACCGTTGTCTTTGTTGGTATAGCTTGTCACGTACAAATGACGCTTAGCTCGCGTCAAAGCCACGAAGAAAATACGCAAGTAATCATCCTCTGTATCACTAGCTGGTGTGATGGGCAAATTCTTCGGGAAGGCAATCTTGCCCGCACCTTTCTTCTTACTCCAAATATCTTTTTGGCAATTGACAACAAAGACTGTGTCAAATTCCAGGCCCTTAGCCTTGTGCGCTGAGAGTAGTGAGATGGCCTGTGTACCAGCTACTTGTGTGCTGGTATTAGGTATAGCTACTCGATGTTTGTTGTGAATCTCCACGCAGTTTACGAGATCTATTAATTGCGGCTTGTCACTGCGACTAGCAAAGCTTCGCACCTTATCTACAAAAGTATTAAGGCTCGTCAAAAACTGCAAATAGCTCCTTGGGTCTTGGCTGTATTTTTCTTTATTAAAATAAAAACGACGAAACGGCGAAGAAAATTCTGTCGTCGCTTCCGCTGCTCCGATTAAGTGGTCTAGGAGATTATTGAGTGGCTCAGTGCTAACTCTGGCTGCTGTGTCGAGTAGCCACAGCGCAATATTTTTTAGCTGCTCATCCTCACTGGCAAGCATAATATCTAGCCAGCGTCCTTTATTCTCCTTGGTTTTTTGCTCTTGAGCTGTGGCGGCGAGCTGCCATACTGTGCGTCGATCTAAATTCCAAAAGGGGAAACTAAGAACATCGCTAAGCAGCTGCTTTTCGTAATTCAATTGATCTTTGGCTAGCGAGCAAACTAACTGTGCCAGAGTAATCAATTGCAGAATGTGTGGTTCGGCTAGTACATCGCTACTCTTTTCGTAATTAACCGCAATACCAGCTGCCTGTAATTGACCAGTCAAAGCTTCGAGCTGCTTGTGATTACGAGCAATGATAGCAATTTCACTAGCCTCTGTACCACTCGCAATTACAGCTTGAATCTCTTTGACGATATAAGCATATTCATGCACAGCAGTATCAAAGGTGTGCGTATTAATCGTGCCAGCCGCGATGCTAGGATTGGCTGCTGTCAGTTGCTTGTTGATCTCAGCGATGCGCGTCGTCAGACGATCAGTGCCTTGTGTAATAATCCTTTGTGCAAAGTCCACGATGGCGGCCGTCGAGCGATAGTTTTTGGTCAGAGTAATAAACTTGGTCCCCGGATATCTTGCTTGAAATTGTACTACGTTATTTAATTCCGCACCTTGGAATTTAAAGATTGATTGATCATCATCACCGACGATCATGATATTTGGTAAGCCTTCATTGATTGGATTGTCAGTTAAGAGATGAATAATTCTCATCTGCGCTTCGTTGGTATCTTGGAATTCATCAACCAAGACATACTGATATTTTTCTTGCAGTTCGGCGAGCAAGCCAGGCTTAGTAATCATTGCTTGGATTAAGTCAATAATCATGTCCTCGAAATCAATATAGCCAGCTGCCTTGAGTTGTTCTTGGTACTCTCCATAGACATTAGCTAGTGACAGATTACGCTTGAGTTGATAACTGTCTTTGAGTTGGGATTGTTTAGTCGCTGGATCTTTTTTGAACCAGTTTTCTTTCCATTCGGTCAGCGACCTAGTCTTGTCTTCTTCTACTGCTTCTTCGTAGGCTTTACTTAGACTACTAATTAATAGTTTTTGATAATCAAGCAGGCTCATATGACTAATGCTCATCGCTGGCAAAGTCAGGTCCTTGATTGCAATCAAAGCTTCGGGTATCAGATCACGGACCTTCTTGCTCATGCGTTGCTCAAAGATCGGCACTAATATTTCTTCAATCAGTCGGTAACCGCTGGCGTTCGTCTCCAGTATCCGCTTAAACTCTTCGGGCGCAAGCCCAGCTTTTTTGAGTTGCCCAATGCGACTTTTAATATCGTTTAGATAGACATAAGTTCCCTGGGGATTTTTTTTCTGAAAAGGATCAGAATAGGGGAGTCGTTCAAGAATCCTACCTAGTGTCTCAATCTGCACGATCTCATCGGCCGACTGCATGGCAATCTCCTCATAAAACTCATCAGGAAAGCGGTGGGAGATGTCGAGCGCAAAGCTGTGGAAGGTATGAATCGCCACCTTGTAGGCCTCAGCACCGATGAGACCGACGAGACGTTCACGCATATTCTTGGCAGCGAGATCAGTAAAGGTCAAACACAAAATACCCGAAGGCAAAGTATCGCTCTCTCGCAAGATATTAGCCACACGCAAGCCCAGCAGCTCGGTCTTACCGGTCCCCGGACCAGCTACTACCATCACCGGTCCTTCGATAGTATCGACGGCTAGCTTCTGTTCAGCATTTAATTTTTGATATCGTGATTCAAATGACATA
>CAYSXQ010000009.1:32748-34819 GCA_964435085.1 uncultured Gammaproteobacteria bacterium
CTTTCCTCCATCCAAATAATACTTCAAGGTATACACCATATTCTCATTCTGTTCCCCCATAGCCTTCTGCGTCTCGCTGTTATACAGCCACTGCAAATAAGCTCGATCCAGATTATATAATTCCTCAAAAGTCATGCCCTTATACTTCCCAAAGCCAATCGTCTTGATAAGCAAGGGCGTCTGTGATAGCTCGATCATTTTATGCAAAACTTCATCATCGCCCTGTAAGCTGTACTTCTCCATTACCACTTTCTGCAAATGCGCAAACAAAGCCTCAAGCACTAAGACGTCCCCAAGCGCGTCATGCGCCGTCGCTTCCATTAATGGCAAATTCAAGAAGTAACGCAAGTACTGCAATTTATGTTGTTCGCTCGGCACGGTGTGTTGTGCCACGCGACAAGTATCAATCCAAGTCGGCACTACTACGCCTTCATTTTTCAAAGTTAAAATATCAAAGGGTGCATTGTGGGCAACGAGCACTGCATTATCTTGCAAGAGAGTATTTAATTTATTATATTCCTCGCTACCAATAAACACTGGCTTCTCCGCCACCATCTCATTAGTAAAATGATGCGTCGCCATCGCACCCCAAGCAATCGGCACCGGCGGCTTAAATAATTCATTAACAATATTTCCTGTCGCCAAATCCTTGTAGCCTAATTGCACTAATCGAGGCTCGTTTAAATCAGTCGTTTCGGTGTCTAAGATTATGATTCGCATATATTAAAAGCTTATATTTCCCTCCAAGTTTAGCGGTAAACAGGGGATAGGTCAAATCAATAAATTACCCACATTAGCTTGCTTAGACCTTAGCTTAATGATAGGCTTTAGTCAGTTCTTTATTTTTTATTATCTCACAAGGAGTTAATCATGAGCGAGTTATTTGCTAACACATCAACACCGAGCAGCATTGAAGACTTGCGTGCTAGCGGTGTCTCTATCGCTGTCGACGAACGTGGTGCCAAAGAGCACAGAAATTCCGATCATTTCAATTATCAATGCCATATCTGGGTTGATTCTAAAAATGAAAAAGCTATGAAGAAAGTTTCTAATATAGCTACGCTAGAATATACAAAAAACGAGCTCGCTTTTTTTCTTTGTAAAACGCCATCTGTTGAAGCGCTTACTAATCTCCGAATCATTGGCGTCTCAGTCAATTTTGATTAAAACAATAGTCAGGTTATGAGCCTGACTATTTTTATTTTGAATGATTAGTAATATGTTAGTTCTAGCGATTTGGAACCACGGCCCGCAACTTATCAGAATGCACAGCGAAGCACTCCTCGCAGACAATCACTTTTAGTGAAGGACTATAGCTATCATCGTTATAGAAATTCTCCGAAGGTACACTGCAATAACTACAGCGGCCTACTACTACCTTGTTGGCAATTTCCGGCACGACATCTGTCACCATACGATCGTCAAAGACAAATAGACTACCTCTGAAATTTTTACCAGGATACTTGACCATGTAGTCATGAATACCGTCCTTTAGCTGATAAATCTCAGTGAAGCCTTCTCTCTTCAAGAGGCAAGTAGCTTTTTCGCAACGAATACCACCAGTACACACTGAGACCACTTTCTTGTTTTTCAGATGAGCTAGCTCCTTAATTTTCTGAGGCAAATCACGAAAGTTTCTTAGCCGTGGATTAACCGTCTTATCAAAATATCCCACCTCAACCTCAAAGTCATTACGCAAATCAAGCACCACAAACTCCTCATCATTTTTATACATTTCATCCAGTTCGGTGGCTGTCAGTTCTGGCGCAGTTTCCTTAGCCACATCAAATCGTCCCGCTCCCATAGTCACTATTTCCTCACGCACCTTTACTTTGAGCTTGGCGAAAGCCTTGCCGCTACTGGCGCTTTCTTTGATAGGCATATTGGCAAAGCGACTGTCAGTTGCCAGCGCCTCTCTATACTTAGCAATATTATCGACAGTGCCTTCTAGAGTCCCGTTAATTCCCTCTACGCCAACTAAAATTCTACCCTTAAGATTAAGACGCTCGCAAATAGCTCTTTGCTCATCACGCACAGTCTCAGGGTTATCGAGATCAATAAATTTGTAGAA
>CAYSXQ010000010.1:0-5717 GCA_964435085.1 uncultured Gammaproteobacteria bacterium
AATAAAAAAAGACCCTTTACTTAAAAAGGGTCTTTTCGTAACGCTAGCTTAGTAACGTCGTGGAGGTCGATTAACGATTCTCTGCTTATGACAATCTCGACAAAAAAGCGGCTTTTCGCCATCTGGTTCAAAAGGCAATTCATTAATAACCTTGCCACACTGTGAGCAATTCCAATTACCCTTAATCATGACTAGTGGTCGAGAAAATGATCTATTTTCCATGTTTGTTTGCTGCCGACTCAAATCAAGCAAATCCAAGTCGACTGAGTTAATAATAAAACCATTATAATCCGCCCTCTTCAATTTATCAAATCACAGCAACAAACATTGACAAATACAACTAAATATACTAGATTATCAAACATATCCAATTATCCTTCTTTAACAATCTTCGAGGAAACAACATGAACGATACCCAGAAAACAGTCAGTTTCTCTAAAATACGCAAACTAGAGCTGATCACTATCAAAACACTATACTTCTTTAAACTACCCCTCAAAATATCAGCTGACAATCAAGCTGTTTATAAATTCCTGCTCCTCTCAGCACTCGATACAACTAATGGTGAACATGACACACTAACCTGTGAAGGAATTTTAATTGACTTCACAAAAAAGAAGCAAGTCAAAGCTCAAATCGAAGCTGCCTTAAATTGCAAACATCTTATCGTTATCGACAAAAAAACCCAAAAAGGCTATTTCAAAATCGCCTAAATCACAGCCCACATTTCTATAATGTGGGTTTTTATTTAGGTTCATATTCAAAAATCTTCGAGTCCCCTGACTGATTGCCAGCTCGATCATAAGCCACTATTCGCACCACGTGTCGCCCCTTACTAATACTACCACCAATCATCAATGATCCTGACTTTTCAAAACGCTTGACCGGACCATTATCAAAGCTTATTTCATAGTAACTAACCCCAGAAGCTTGATCGCTAGCAGCATATTTCACAATCGGCAATTGACTCTTATCTTCCTGTAGAACACTCACCACCAGACTCGGACTACTATGATCAACATTTAGGCGATAATGTGTCGCTCCCGTCCAACCAGCAGCCGTCTTAAGTCTAATATGAAAATAAAAAACTCCATCTGCTAAATCTTTATAAACCATTTCTCGCTTAGCATTTGCTTTGTCGCTCATTGGTACAGTGTCCGTCAAATTATCCAAACTATAACTCACAGCCAGCACTTCCTTAGGCCATGACCAAGTAAGTCGGGCCTGATCGCCATGATACCAAACATTCTGCAAAGGGTGCGTTACCGAATTAACCACAAAACTGCTAGGCATCACTACCGCCTCTTTCTTAGTCTCCGTGACAACTTTAACAGAATCTTTTGACTTTTTACTTTTAACTTTTAACTTTTCCTCCAACTGAGCTTTTTGTCCAGAAACATTAAACAAAACACCAGAGACGCTAGTCTTCACCGCCGTCCCCTTCCCATCATTAGCCAGCACCTGAGCGTCTTTCACTGCTACCGCCGCTTGCCCCGCCGCCTTTGCTCTAAAGCTCAAAGTCAGAATCTTCGCTCCCTTGCCAATATAGCCCGGATTTAAAATCAACCAACGAACCTTAACTTCGCCACTATTATCACGCTTTGGCTGCTCAATCCAAAATCTACTCTCTGTCCCCGCCGTTGATACATCAATTAATTCTAGCAGCTTAGTTGGATAAACAATCGTCGCTTCCATGGCATTAACCGAGCGATCAAGACTAGCCAAATAAAAACTACTACTAAAAGTCTCGCCTAGCCTATAATTCTTAGTCTTAGTATCAAAAGACAAGCTAGCCGCAGTCACATTATTTGCTACTGACATTATCATGACCAACGCCAAAGCAAATAAAATTTTTTTATTTTTATCTTTCATAAACCCGTCTAAATTTCTTGATCAACCACATCAACACCACAATCACTGCTAGTAGTATAGCAGATATCACCACTTTAATCAGCCCAGTCTTGCCACTTAAGCTCGGCACCTCACTAAGTAGCGGCGGCAAAGTTATCAGCGACTCATTACCATTCAAGTCCACTGCCTTAATCAAGACATATTTAGTCCGCGATTGATCAGTTAAGACAAAAGGACTGCCCACCGGCAACCAATCGGCCCCCGGTTCACTACTTTTTGATTCCGAAATATAAAAATTAGCAATCCCCGACTCTTGATCACGAGCTGCAAAGACCACGAACCACTGATTATCAGCTACCTCTGGACTACGCTCAATACTTGCCACCAAATCCTGCGGTGGCGTCTTGTCATTTTTGATCGCTGCCGCCTTACCAGTCTCCGTCACCGGATTACCATAGGCCGATACTTTTAGCTCTGGCTTCTCTAGCAACAAAGCCTGGCCACTACCGTCATTAGGATAAGCAGACAGCTCAGTAAATTTAATCATCGACTCACTTGCCTGCCTAGCTCGCACCACCAAGCTCATCACCGTCCCTGGTAGTAGCTTAGAACCAGCATTACTATAACTTCCGCTATAACCACCCGGCATCACCCCACTAAAAATAAGCGACTCGCCATCATAATGCGGTCGCTCTGGCCACAAACTAACTATCGACTCTGCCGTCAAAATTGACTTAATCTCCAAATCACTTGGCCAAGCCACGCGCGCACCCAGGGCATTAATATTATGTCCTTCGGCATCAAGCACTACCTTAATTTGAAAATCCTGATTAACCAACACTGGCTCCGCTGGCCCTTCTAGCCGCAAGCTGACAGCGCTCACTGTCGGCACGAAGCAAGCCAAACAAAGCATAGCAAGCATCAAGTACCCTATTTTTTTATAAATATTATTTTGCATATCAGCCAGTCCAATAATAAGCCATCACACTAAAATCAGCCAAATCAATCACCCCATTTTTTTGTAAATCAAGGCGCGCCGGCACATTAGGACGCTTATACCAATAAGCCAAAATCGAAAAATCAACTAAGTTAATCTTACAATCACTATTAAAATCAGCTCTGATCTGACAAGCTACTGGCTTATCCGGCAGAGGCAAAGTTTCGTCTCGAGCAGTCAAAAAAAGCGAAGCTGCCAGCGACTCCGGACTACTTATATTTTTATAATCGCTTCTGGCCAGTAATAAATAATTGCCTATCGCCAAATTATCAGTAGCGAGCTTATAATAATACCAACCACCCTGATCTGCTTGTAGCGTCAAATCTCTATTAATCGCTGCCTTGACACTAATTCTCAGCGAGGCACTTGGCGCCGTCTGACCAGAAATATTCACAAGCTCACCTTGCTGCACTCGCAAACGATCCAAGCGCAAAGTCGGCGCTATGACCACACCATTAACCGTTGTAATCGCCCCATAAGTGACATAAACCGGCAAACTATAACTAGCTGACTGATTACCATCACTATCATGGGCGTAGAGCACTAAATTAAACCAGCCAGCCTCAAGATTATTCAAATTAATAGCAAATTTAGCTTCGAGATCAGCATAAGCAACTTGTTGCACCAAAGCGTTCTTGAGCAAAGTTATCTTTGCCAAAGGATAGGCTGTGCCACTGATCACTAATTGCGTTCCTAAGACTGGCAAAATTGCCCCACCACCTCCACCAGAGCTAGTAGAGGTAGAGCTCGGCGAAGACGTTGCCGACTCCTCCTCTGGACCGACTCTAGCTGAGACATTCACCGTGCTCGTCACCAATATATCCGTCGCCCGCACCAAATCAGCCGTCATCAAAACAAAATAAATCACCACTAACAAAATAGCTAAGACCTTCCCCCTCATAGCATTTTCTAATTAGCGCAAAGAAGCGCGAGCTTGCTTGATCACCCAAGCATTATAACGTTTGAGTAGTAGTCCGCCGCCAACAATCAAGATTAACAAAGCAGCTACAATCAAACTAAGCAATTGCCAAGGAATAATCCACAGCGTCATCTGACTACTAGCCGCTTGATTAGCCGCACCATAGGTCAAGACCAAAGTAGCCGTATAGCGACCACAGGCCCAGTGTTTGAATTGGTATTTGGCACTATTCCAAAAAGATTTAGAACTACTGTCTGCCTCACCCCACTTCACTTCATACTTACGAATACTGCCTGGCAAAATATTGCCCTGCTGTGGATTAGCATCAATATTAACAGTCTTTGAACCAAAGATATTCGTCACCCGCACCTCACCCTGAGGCTTAATTCTGTCACCGCCACTATTACGAAAACGATGCACAAAAGCTATCGGCAAAGAATCAAAGAATTTCTTGTCATTTGCCGTCTTAAAAGAAATAATACCAGCATCTTCTTTAATATTATTACCGACTCGCAAAAAGACTAAGACACCAATCTTCGCACCTACCGACACTTGATTCTGACCATCAGTTGCCGGTGGACTAGTATTCAAAAAAATTGCTGCAAAATAACCACCATGCTCAACATCAGAAGGAATATTAATATTAAAAGGGATATTAGTTTCTTGACCTGGCTGAATAACAATTTCCTTTGGGGTTTCGGTCCAAGCCGCCAAATCCTGTTTATCAGCAATAAAAGCCGGCGTACCGCCCTCACCTTGTGAAGTAAAGTTCTCTACACTGAGATAATAAGTCTGCGCCGTACTCTGCTCATTAATCGCCAAAAATTTATCTGTCACATTTGATCCTGGCTGAGCCGACAATTCTATTCTCGCCGGTGACACTGTCAAAGCCGCCGCCTGATAAACAGGCAAACAAACAAACAGTGCTATAGCTAGAATAATTTTTTTCATACTCACTTTAAGAAAAACTACCAGAATATTTAATAAAATTGATTTTCTTTTGCCCAACTTACCACAGCGTGCCCCTAGCAGTCAAGAAAAATCGCCCTAATAAGTTGCCGTTCCCACATAAGTCAAAGTCGCCGTATAAGTACCCGCTTCAGTCAGACCTGCAATATTGGCCACATAGGTCGCGCTATAAGTCGTATTATTACTCGCCCCCGCCGCTGACGCTATCTGCGAAGTCGTCGTCGCATCCGCCGCATAAGCAAAGCCAGTATCAGCATATGGCGCTGTTACCGTCCCCGATCCACCACTAGCATCAAACCTCACTCCAAACTGCTCAGTTCCGGTTGCAATTGCGGTATTTGAAGCACCAATCGCATCAATCGTACTCGTACCATAAGTCAAAGTCGCTCCTTTGACTGTCACTACATAACCACCAGCACTATTAGTTGAGACTTGCACATTGTGGGCCGCACTTGGTGTCGTCGTGCCAGTATTAGAATTATTAGCAAATTTCACTTGTGTAGTACTCAGTGTGCCAAAACCAATCGTCGTTGAGGAGAGACTAAAGGTCAAAGCCTGCGGCACGGTCGCATTAACCGTCACCTGATCGTTATCAACTATATATATCGAAATACTACCAGTATCCCCAAAAGTCCCAGCGATAGACAGAGACCTCAGACCAGTCCCCGGATTAGTAATCTGATTCGTACCAGCCCCACCAGTACTAGCATTAGTACCAATCCTGATTCTAATGCACTTGCCAGCAGCGAGAGCCCCGGCCCCTGAAGTCGGTGCCGAGAAAGTAATCGTCGGGTTAGAATTAGACACGCCCCAAGTCGAAGCAGCCGCTGAAGCCGCTACTGTTTGCTCGGTATAGCTACCATTAGCACAATCACTAGTCGCCGTACTAGTGGCAATATCCACATCACCAAAAGCCACACCAGTCGTTGTGAAGTCAGTAAAGGTAATTGCCACGTTAGCATTAAGGGCAATGCCAGTTGG
>CAYSXQ010000010.1:5817-33737 GCA_964435085.1 uncultured Gammaproteobacteria bacterium
TTGTGAAGTCAGTAAAGGTAATTGCCACGTTAGCATTAAGGGCAATGCCAGTTGGTGACACAAAATAAATCTCGTGGTTAGCCGCCGTACTCGCCTTAACCGTCGACAAAGTATCTTTAGCATTAGTCAAAGCAGAAGCCCGCGTCATAGCCAGAGGCACAATCAAAGCAATAGCTAATACTGCCACAATACCTAACTTGAAGTTTTTGATCATAAAATCAAAAGATAAAATTCCTGAGACCACTCATTAATCTGGTAATTATAGCACAAGGCAATTTAATTTCCAAGTTCCAATTTCCAATTTCCAAATAAATTACAAGCTCCAAATTATGAAGCCGTTGTCATTCCAGACCACGATCTAAAATCCACGTCTGCAGAGACAAGCAAAACATGAATCCTCGCATTCGTGAGGATGAAGGATATTTTGAGATTTGATATTTGAGATTTATTTGGAGCCCTGCCTGCCGGCAGGCAGGTTGGAACTTGTGATTTGGAGCTTAAAAACTACTTTCCTACATTAAAAACAAAAAAATAGTGAACAAACAGTTCACTATTCAAAACTTATCAACATGTTATCAACAGCTGTTAATAATTCGCCGTCGCCACATAAGTCAACGCCGTCGTATAAGACCCAGCTTCAGTCAAAGTCGAGATATTTGCTATATAAGTCGCATTATAAGTAGTAGTATCGCTCGGCACCGTCGACGAAGCAATCTGTGAAGTCGTTGTAGAGTCCGCACCATAAGCATAACCACTCGCCGCATAAGGTGCCACTACCCCACCAGAGCCACCACTCGAAGAAAATCTAACACCAAACTGTTCAGTACCAGAAGCAATCGCCGTATTCGAACCACCAATAGCCGTAATACTACTACCTCCCGAGGTCAAGGTCGGACCCTTAACCGTAATAGCATAGCCATTAGAAGCATTGGTCGAGGCTTGCAAGTTATGAGCCGTCGTCGGTACAACAGCACCAGCACTATCATTAGAAGCATAACGGACATTCGAAGCACTCAAAGTCCCAAAACCAATCGTCGTCGAGGAGAGACTAAAGGTCAAGGCCTGAGCCACCGTAGCGCTAATAGACACTTGATCCTCAGTTATCAAATACACCGACACATCTCCTGTATCACCAAAAGTACCAGCAATCGAAATAGTTCTCAGACCAGATGAAGCGTTAGTAATCTGATTCGTACCAGCCCCACCAGTACTAGCATTAGTACCAATCCTGATTCTGATACACTTACCAGCAGCTAGCGCCCCGGTCCCTGAAGTAGGCGCCGAAAAAGTAATCGTCGGGTTAGAATTAGACACACCCCAAGTTGAAGCAGCCGCCGAAGCTGCTACTGTTTGCTCGGTATAACTACCGTTAACACAATCGCTCGTCGCCGTACTAGTGGCAATATCCACATCACCAAAGGCCACGCCAGTTGTCGTAAAGCTAGTAAAAGTAATAGCCACATTAGAGTTCAGCGCAATACCAGTTGGCGACACAAAATAAATCTCGTGATTCGCCACCACCCCGGCCTTCACCGTCGACAAAATATCCTGAGTGTTCGTCAGCACCGAAGCTCGCGCCACAAAATAAACAGACAAACTAGATACTGCTACCACTAAAGCTAATAATAATTTTAAGTGCTTGTTCATAATCACATCAAAAGTTCAATATAAATCAACCGCTACAAAACAAAAAAAATTCTACTACACCCATTGTCATAAATAATACCATTTTTCCCAAAACACCGCAACACTAAAAAATAATATTCCCCTCTTGAGAGGGGTGCCCGCTAGGGCGGGGTATGTTTTCTACTCAACCCAATTAATAATCACCGCGCTGAGCACTGAACCACGCCG
Organism: uncultured Gammaproteobacteria bacterium; assembly: GCA_964435085.1. Taxonomy (GTDB): domain Bacteria; phylum Patescibacteriota; class Patescibacteriia; order Patescibacteriales; family Patescibacteriaceae; genus UBA917. Next base: position 7,672 of record CAYSXQ010000010.1, read on the forward strand.
AAGTGCTTAATTTTTAATTGAAAATTTATAATTTACTAATATTCCGCCGTAGCAATATAAGTAAGAACAGTCGAATAAGCACCAGGCTTTAATGAAGGCGAAATATTAGCCATATACCTAATATATATAGTCGTATTAATTCCATCACCAGTTGTCATCCGACCAATTTCCATAGTAGTTGTTGCATCAGCAGTATAAATATAACCTTGGTTATAGTTATATGGAGTAGTAAGACCAGGAGCAGTTAAGTTTATACCAAATTCATTAGTCCCTGGCGTGCCATAATTAGGAGTAGGTCCGGTCATAGCCGGAATAGTAGTGGTACCAGATTTCAAAGTATCACCAATAACAGTTATGACATACCCGTACTGAGCATTAGTAGAAACGTCTAGGTTGGTGGCCGAAGTTTCAGAATTACTTCCATCACCATAAGTACTAGGCTGAGCATAACGCCTTACCAAAGGCGACAAATTGCCAAAAGTAATAGAATTATAGTCTATAGAAAAACTCAAAGACTGCGGTGGCGCCGCCGCACTCGCACAGATCTTATAAGTATAATCCGCGGCAGCTCCCATATGCGAATTCGTCGTCGAAGTCATCGATCCAATCGTCACATCATAACCCGAACAATCCGTCAGCTGCACTGTTGATGATACATAACCACCAGTCGCCACATGCAGACAAGCCTGCACCGGATAATTAGCCAGTGAAGAGCTTTCAATGTGCGCATTAGTGGTCGATGATAAATTAACAATCGCCCGCGACACCCCAGTCCCCGAACAAGCCGACGACAAACCGGCCACATTCTTACAACACATGATATTCGTATTATAATCAGTCGAAGTCCCAATCGACACATGCGAATTAGTCGTCGAAGCCATATTGAGCAGCGCCACATCCGGCGCAGTACACGACGAAGCTAAGCTACAACTCAAAGTCGCCTCAGTTTCTCGTGGCAAAATAATTATCAAAACACCAAAAAACAACAAAACAGTAGCGAGGATCCGCCACTCTACAACAGATTTAAAAATTTTCTTTATTTCCCTCATCAAAATTAAAACAAGCAAGCACCAATTTAAAAAATAAATTAGCCTCAACAATCATTTTAGCAAAGATAGAGAATTTTTACCAAATTAAGCAAAACTATTTAGGAACTTCACCGTACATAGTAGCTATATAAAATATTCTACTAACGTTATTTACAGAGTCATTACAGCCCTGCATATTCATAAAGACGCTAGCACCTGGCAACTGAGTTGTGGCCGTGCCTTCTGCTGTGGTAGTGCCGTTCGTTATATTATCAATTCGCCAGTATATAGTCGAAGTCGCTGGAAATGGAGGAGCGTAGATGTACATATCATAAGTAGTCGTACTAGCAAAAGCCACTCCAGTGTCTGTATAAGTTGGCGTACTAGCTGAACCATCGTCAGCAGCAATGCGCCAATTAGCCGACAGAGCCGTACTATAATTGAAGGCAATCATATCTTGGTTGGTCACGTTATCCGAGCCACAAGCAGCAGCCGAAGTCTGATCAGTCATTCCGTAAACCAAACGAACTCCACTGGAGTTAGTATAACTACCGTCTGGAAAATGTGTACGAGCAAAATAAAAAAATCCATTTTGACCAGTTTGCGTACCTCGCACAAAAATATTCACAGAAGACAACAAAGAAGAGGCTGTACTAGAAAAAACATCCTTTCGCACATATCCACCAACCTGACCAGCATTCAAAGTATTACGTGGACCATTTGCCACTTCGGTGGCTATACAGCCATGATTAGTATTAGCCGTAGAACTAGAGCCAGGAGCAAATAAACAAAAATAATTTTCAAAAATACTAGGCTGAAAAACGCTATAATCATCAGTCACATCACTTCTAAATTTCAACATATCTCGACCAGCAGTCAAGCGATTAAAAATACTAATCGTGCCAGTCGTAGATACGCTTGGCAAAGTAGAAGTACTAAGAGTTATCATTTTATTAACATGCAAAGTATTTCCACTAACCGTCAGATCAGCATCAGCTCCCCAGCTAGAACCGCCACTATTATACTGGACTTGTGTATCTGCCCCGCCTGGACCACTCGACATAGTTGCCCATTCAACATCACCACCAGTCTTTGTTCTAATAACACTAAAAGCAGTAGTAGTTGCAAAATTAACCAATCTAGTGCCATTAGATTTTAACAAGCCTCCTATCGCAGCTGCCGTGTCAATAATAATATTATCACTAGCGTTAATCGTCTTCCCAGTCAAAGTCTGCGTCTCCGTCGTCCCGACCAAGAGACCAGCTGGCGAAGTAGTCGCTGTCACTGCACTAGTGCCATTACCAATCAGAACACCACTTAGCGATGAAGTGCCAGTTCCACCCTGAGCCACACTCACCAAAGAGTTTGTAGTAAGCACTGTCGTTGAAGCATCTGGAAAGGTATAGGTTCTAGCTGTCGTAGGTCCGCTTGCTATGAAATTACCATCACCAACTTCAGTCCAAGGATGACCAGGATTTGGCGTCGCGGCATAGCCAAGAGACAAAATAGACAATCCGGTTAAGAACAGCAAGAACAAGCTTAGCAAGCCTTGCTTTACCTTAGAGTTACTACTAATAATTTTTGTTTTTAAATTAGTCATTTTGTAATTTATTTATCTTGGAATTTCAAGGTAAAGTTTTTGTACCCTAATATTCCTCACCACTGCATTAACCGATGACAAAAAAGCCTGCAAACGCATAGAAGCGGTAGCATGAGCTCTTGGCAAATTATTAGTCTCGATCCCCTCTTCACTTGTACCATTAGTCAAGTCATCAATCCGCCAGCTCATCGCCGTACATTGTGATGGACAATAAATATACATGTCATATAGCGTCGAGGTAGCAAAGGCTGTGGTAGTAGTAGTCAGATGTTGTGTAGTGTTATCTTTGGTATCTATAGTCCAATATGTATCTTGCCTACCAGCATTAGTATTAAAGCGAGCAAAACCAATACGATCAGTTGTGTCATTATCACTAGTGACACAAAAAACACTATTACATAAACCAACAAAAATGCGACTACCCGTTGTGGCACCCGATTGATTATAGCTAGTATCCGGAAAATAGACTCTAGCAAAAGTAAAAAAACCAGTTGAACCAGCTACCGTTCCTCTATAAAGAACCGTGTTAGTGTAAACACCAGCCTCACTAGCAGCCGATCCAGACGTAGGAATATTCATCATAAATCCACTAGCCTGAGCAGCCACATGAGTCACCGTACCGCCACTAGTATTTGAGCCAACGCCAAAGTTTGTTAAAGTCGCCGAACCACCAGTTGTAATAAAGCCAAAGAAATTACGTGCCAAAGATGGTTGTAAAAAATAACTATCGCCACTATTATGAGTAGTCACCGCAGCCAAAGAACGACCAGCCGTCTTAGCATTAACCAACCTCAGAGTACCCGTCGCTGCCACACTAGGCAAAGTAGTACTAGCTAACTCCAAGATACCACCTATTTTCAAAGCTTGATTTGCATTATCCCAGGTCAAACTACTAGTCGCAGCAAAAGCTGATCCACCGCTATTGTACTGCACCTCCTTATCTGAACCAGCAGGACCAGAACTAGCAGTCACCCACTCCAAATCATCCCCAGTCGCATTAGTTCTAAGCACCTGCAAAGCCGAACCCCGAGCCAAACGCACATACTTAGTTCCATTAAATTTAAATAGATCGCCAAGCGCGTTACTATTATCAATAATACTATTGTCATTTACATTAATCGTCTTCCCCGTCAAAGTCTGTGTCTCCGTCGTCCCCACCAAGAGACCAGCCGGCGAAGTAGTCGCTGTCACTGCGCTAGTACCATTACCGATCAGAACACCACTTAGTGATGATGTGCCAGTTCCACCCTGAGCCACACTCACCAAAGAGTTTGTAGTAAGCACTGTCGTTGAAGCATCTGGAAAGGTATAGGTTCTAGCTGTCGTAGGTCCGCTTGCTATGAAATTACCATCACCAACTTCAGTCCAAGGATGACCAGGGTTTGGTGTCGCGGCATAGCTCAATGACAATATCGACAAGGCTATCAAGCTAAGCAATAGACAATTTAACAAGCCCTGTTTCAAGCTAGCTAAATATTGTGAAATTTTAAATTTTAAATTTTTCATTTTAAATTGTTTTAGCGGGGTATTTCGACATACATTTTTTGCATATTCAGAGAATTTCCAGCCGGAGAAGCAATGACTCTCACTCCTACACCAGCCCTCATTGCTACCGTAGAAGTAGGCAAGCCAGTCGAAGACGAACCCTCTGCCGTTGTTCCTGCCGTCAGATTGTCAATTCTCCAAGTCACCATCGATCCTCGCGGAGGATTATAAAAATACAAATCATAAACATTGTCCAAAGCCACTGCTATACCAGTGCTATTTCTATCTTCTGTCCCACCGCCTCTATTAGAAAACATCCAGTTAGTCTCGCCTAGGCCGTCCGAGAAAGCAAAACCAGACCGACTACCAACAGGATTATTAGTCAGAAGAGCATTAGCAATCGTCTGATCAGTTAATCCAGCCCAATAAACCATATTCGTAGTAGCATTACCATCTGGAGCAACTCTAGCAAAAAAGAAATAACCATTGCGTCCCTCCGCAGACCCCCTATAATAAAAAGCTTCGCTATTACCAGTGTACTTCGGACTAGAAGTTACGGTTGGCGTAAAGTTTACGAAATAACCCAAATCTTGAAATCCTATTGATGTTCCAGGCCCATCACTAGTCAAAGCTCCTGTACCAATAAAAGTAAGTGCTGCATTTGCTCCTGTACCAATCATCGCCACAGAATTTTGATACAAAGAAGGCTGAAAAAATCCATAATCAGTCGCCTCATCAGACCTGTAACTCAACATCTCTCTGCCTGATATTTTTTGATTAAAAATTTTCATAGTTCCCGTACTAGCCGCTGCCGGCAGTGTAGTGGTAGTGAAGTTTAAATAGCCCGACACATTCAAAGATTTACTAGACTGATCCCAACTAAGACTAGAAGTAGCTCCAAAGGCACTACTATTATTATACTGCAGCTGTGTATCCGCACCAGCTGGACCAGAGCTCATAGTTGCCCATTCTATATCTGTCCCCGCCGCATTCGTTCTAAGCACCTGCCCAACATCACCATAAGCTCGACAAAGAAATTTAGTACCATCTGAATACAGCAAATATCCCAACTGACCATCGTTACCACAAAAAAGCGTATTATTACTAGCGTTAATAGTCTTCCCAGAAAGAGTCTGAGTCGCCGTCGTCCCCACCAAGAGACCAGCTGGCGAAGTAGTTGCTGTCACTGGGCTAGCACCATTACCAAGCAAAACTCCAGTCAGAGATGATGTACCCGTTCCACCCTGAGCCACACTCACCAAGGCATTAGTTGTCAGCACCGTCGCCGAAGCATCAGGAAAAGTAAAAGTTCTTGGCGTCGTCGGACCAGCCGTCACAAAATAACCATCACCGATACTAGATAGGAGGTGACCCGGATCAGGACTTGCCGCCCACAATAATCTAATCACCGAAAAGACAATAGCAAATAACAAAACCGTAGTCAGCAGTAATTGCTTAGAATGCTGAAACTGAAAAAATTTTCTTATTTTACTAATCATCAACCACGCCATAAACATTATTTTATCCGCCACTCGTCTTCAATCATTTACTAAAGTAATAACTGTTGTTGTCATCCACAAAATACAAATAGATTAATTGCATACCTGAGCCATCTTCCGCCTCTTCATCAAAACCCATACTGGATAAACCGCCCACCGTCACATCCATCATATGTGAATCCCCTGTTTGCAAATCATAGCGACACAGCATTCTCTTACCCTCACGATCAGACACCCAAAATACCTTACCAGAACGCAAATCAAGCAAAGCCTGACTACCAGCGTCACCTTCTATTTGCAGCTTGCGCCAGTATTCATTAGCTCCTGATTTGACCACCGGCCTATACCATATCTCATACTGATCGGTTTTTTCTCTGACCACATTAATAACCGCATAATCAGCTGAAATTTTCTGCTTCAAAATCTTATCTTTTTTCAAATCAGGCTGCTCAATGTCCAGTTCAGCCGCCGTTTCTTCAGTCTCCAAGTTATCATATTCACCCTCGAGCCACATGCCGTCTAAGTAAAAAATTGGTTGATTCGCATCAATACTCACCACACGATCAAATCTCACTTGCAGCCAATCCAGATTTGACCAATCACTAATACCCTCCAGTGGCACATCAAAACTAGCCTCTCGCCAATTGCTTTCCGCTACCCAACCCAGACTCTTCCAAGTTTGCCCATCGAGCGTATAAGACACTTCGAGCAGTGCGTCACTTGGCATCACAGGAACCTCAGGCGTCACTCCGGCTGCTTCGAGGCCAACACCTTCAATTGTAGTCGTTACTGGCGACTCAGAACCAGTCTCTGCCGTAGAGCTTGCCTGATCATCGACAGGGATAGACACTTCTCCTTCGACTGAGCTCAGAACAGAGGCTTCGCTCAGCACAGGCACAATCTCCGGACTGACTGGACTTTCTGGCGCTACTTCCACTGGAGCAGGGCTCACAGTTACTTCGGGACTCGCTGCCTCCTGAGCTCGCACCGTACCAATAGTAAACCAAGCAAACAAATTATCTAAGAAGCTTCGCGGCACCAAACTAGTTGGTTCAGGACTTGGAGCAGGAACTTCAACAGGCGCAGCAGCAGGCACTTCGCTAACAGGCTCACTAGGACTAGTCGCTGGCGTTTCTGTTGGCGCTGGCTCAGGACTATCTACCGCTGGCTGCTCAGCTGGGCTAGACACTGGCGTATCACCAGTCGGAGTCTCACTTGGAGCCGAGCCAGTCCCACCGTCGACGACAGGCGCCTCAATCATCACTGGACTAGCAGAGCCAGACTCTACAGGCGCCTCTACCACTATCTTCGGCTTGACTCCCAGCGACAAGCGCAAAGTCAACTTCTTCGGCACTGTCCCAATCGGATTCTCACCATTAAAATTACTGCAATATAATTGTGCCATGGCGTTATCCAAAACCGCCGAGTTTATATCATTAAAATCATCAATACTAGCTACTGGTGACAAGTCTGGCACATTTTCCGCATGCGCGGTGTACTGCCAACCACCAAGACACTTGGCTGGATAAAATTTAGCCAAATCAGCACTCGCCTTTTGCTTATTAAACAATCCCTGTAAAAAATAAATAATCACTAGCACAAGCAAAAGCACCACTGCAATCAAAACCATCCTCGTCCCGCGCTGCAAATGCGTATAAAAAAGACTGACTCCGCGCCATCCAGCCAAAAATTGTTTCTTGCCACTATTAAAAAGCATAGACCACTGGGAAAATTAACTGCCTTAGGCAGCTTTGAGGAAATTATACTTCATTTTAGAGCAAACATCAAATTAAAAAGCCTCTCACCAGAGAGGCTTTTGACTTTTAATTTACAACTTTCGACTTTTTATTCTCAAAGAATTTCCAACCACAGAAACACTAGACAAGGCCATCGCCATCCCCGCAAAGACTGGAGAAAGCAACCAACCGAAGACCGGATAGAATAAACCAGCCGCCAGTGGTATACCCACAATATTATAAACAAAAGCCCAAAAGAGATTTTGCTTAATGCCCCGCATAGTCATCTTCGACAATTTTATCGCCTTAGTAAGTTTCGCAATGTCACCATGAAGCAAGATAATACCGGCGCTGGCTATCGCCACATCCGTCCCTGTCGCCATCGCTATTCCCACATCAGCAGCAGCTAGCGCCGGCGCATCATTGACACCGTCACCTGCCATTGCCACTACCTTGCCTTGCGCTTGCAACTCCTTAATTTTATTTAGCTTATCAACTGGCATCAGCTCCGCCGCCACTTCATTAATCCCCACTTGCCCAGCGATATAAGCAGCCGTATTTTTATTATCACCCGTCAGCATCACCACAGCAATCCCCAATTTACTTAGCTCACTCACTGCTTCTTTAGCCCCATCCTTAATGGCATCAGCCACCATCATGACAGATAGCAACTGATCTTTGCTAGCCAAAATAATCGGCGTCTTGCCTTCCTTAGTCTCTTTTTCTATCCACTTCTTATCAACAACCAGGCCCAGTTCAGTCATCAAATTCACATTACCCGCATAATACTCCACCCCTGCAATCACACCTCGCAGCCCCTTACCTTTCAGCGCTTCAAAAGATTCGAGACTAACTACAGCAATCTTCTTGTCTCTAGCATAATTAACAATCGCTTCAGCAATCGGATGCTCTGATTTATTTTCCAGACTGGCAAGCAAGCCAATTAATTCTTCATCACTTCTATCTGATAAATTTTGCACTGACACTAATTCTGGCTTACCCTTGGTAATCGTGCCAGTCTTATCCACCACCACCGTATCAACTTGGTGTAATTTCTGTAAACTCGCCGCATCCTTAATCAAAATTCCTGCCCGTGCACCCTTGCCCACTCCCACAATGATCGCCGTCGGGGTAGCGAGACCCAAAGCACAAGGACAAGCAATCACCAAAATCCCCACGAAGCTCACTAGTCCATTCGACAAAGCTTGTGAGAATCCCAAATACCCAGTCCCGAGCCAAAGCCACAAACCCAAAGTTACAAAAGCTAAGACTAAGACAATCGGCACAAAGACTGCCGAGATTTTATCAGCCAGAGCCTGAATAGGCGCCCGACTACCTTGCGCCTCCTCTACCATTTTGATAATACTGGCAAGCATCGTCTCTGCTCCCACCTTGGTCGCTCGCATAGTGAAGGCTCCGCTTGTATTCATCGTCCCAGCGAGCACTTCCTCACCAATATTTTTTAGCAGCGGCATCGGCTCACCCGAGATCATCGACTCGTCAACATACGACGAACCAGACACCAGCACACCATCAACCGGAATCTTACCCGCTGGCTTCACTACAATCACATCACCACTAACTACTTCTTCAATTTTTATTTCCACCTCTACTCCGGCGCGCAGCACCAAAGCAGTCTTGGCCTGCAAATTCAAGAGCTTTTCAATCGCATCACCAGTTGCTAGCTTCGACCGCATCTCTAAGTATTTACCCCAAGCCACAAAAGTAATTACCACAATCACCACGTCATAATAATTGTGTTCAACATTTAAGAACGCAGCGAGCGGCCCTTCAAAGGCACTAATCACAAAGCTATACAAGAAAGCCGTCACCGTCCCAATCCCAATTAGTGTATCCATATTCGCCTTACCATAACGCAAGAAGCGATACAAACCAAGCAAATAAGGTCCACCAATCATCACAAAAACAACAGTCGCCATAATCGGCAAAAGATGATGGAAAAATCCTGCTACCACCGGCAACATCTCTGGCAAAAAGCGAAAAGACGCCAAGGTTTCCCAAGTCATAATCAAAATACTAATGACAGCCAGCGGCATAACCGCCACAATCTGCTTTTTCAGCGTGGCAAGCTCCTGCCCTTTTGTATCTTTAGCAGTCACTCCAGACTCTAGAGACTTAGGCATAAGCAAAGAATATCCCAACGGCTCAATCTGTTTCGACAAAGCCTGCGGATTAGTTTGCCTTTCGTCAAAAGTAATCTTCACTGCTTCAGTTCCATAATTAGCTTCAGCACTAGCCACTCCAGCTACTTTTTTAAAAGTCTTTTCAATCACCGTCGCGCATGAAGCGCAGTGCATGCCTTTGATCTTGTAACTATCAGTCTTCATATTTTTAAAAATATATTTCTATATTTATATCTTTCTATTTTATTTAATGATTACCCTCTTCCAGCTCATGATGACTAGCAAGCTCTGGCACCAAGTGCGCCACACCATACAAAGCCCCAAAAATTAAACCGCAAAGCAAGACTGACATCAGAATCTTTTTCCAAGACAATAATTCACGGTGGTCTCTGTACATAAAGGCCATGTAAGCCAGCAACAAGCCAATCGGCATCAATTTCGCAGCATAAATCGGTCCATCCAAATAATGCTGTGTCCCACCACTCACCATACCGATACCAATCGAAACCAACACTGAAATAAAAATATATTTAAGCAAATGTTTATCCAACTTCGTCTGCGCATCCAAAATAGTCCCGGTAATAAAAACCAACACACCTAAAATTATCAAAACTAGATATCGAGTATAAGATCCACCCAAAGTCCCCACATGCACAATCGATCCCGATATCAAGCCCACTCCCACATAACGACACAAATGCGACAAGAAAGATTGGTCAGCTGTATTTAGTTTCATATTTTATATATTTCTATTTATTTTAATAATCTCTTTTATTCGACTACAACTACACCCCTAGGAATATTCATCGCGCAAACAATCAAATACCGCCCCGCCTTGGTCGGCGTAAACTCCATTTTAATCGTCTCACCCTCCGCCAAATACTGCGGCGTTTCTGCCAAGCCCTGAATCATAATATCCCTCATACAACCCTCCCCAGCCTCTTTGACCAACACCTCAATCCTAGTCCTCTGCCCAACCTTCGTCACAAACTCACTCGGCTGAATATCTCCAGCCAAAGTATAAGAAGTCTTCAAAACTTTTACCTCCTCACCGTCCACCGCAGTCACAGAACTTTTTACTTTTTCCTTTTTACTTTTAACTTCGTTATCGGCCGCCTGCACCTCAGTCACACCCAAGCTACTAGACTTCTCTCCAACTTTCTTTTCTACCACCTCAATCGTCCCCCGGTACATCCCCATCGAACAAGTAAAGTTAATCGTCCCGATTTCAGTCGGCGTAAATCTAATAATATTCTCTCCCGCTTTTAACTGCATTTTTACATTGATTTTTGGCGCTACAATCGACGCCGCACAAGTATTAGCATTCTGCGAATCAATAATCCATTTCACCGGGCGCCCCGCTTCCACTGTGAAATTTTTCGGACTATAGCCACGAGCCGTTTGCGTCATTCTAATTATCTGCTCTTCTTTATCACTAGATTCCTCCACTTGCACGCTCTTTGTTTGTGACCAAGCAAAGCCACTCGCCGCCAGCAAGTTCCAACCATTACGCAAATTAAACAAAGCAAAAGCCAAAACCGCGATACCAGCAAGACGGAAGAACACTGACGACCATTTACCTTTCACGATCGACACTAGTCCACCCAAAGCCAGTAGTCCCGGAGCAGTACCCAGCGCAAAGAGACCCATCGTCACCGCTCCCGTCAGCGCACTGCCAGAACTAAGTGCATAAAGTTGCATCGCCTGTGTAAAACCACAAGGCACAAAGAAAGTCAGCGCACCCAAGATCATGGTTTTAGTCGAGCTATACTTTTCTTCCGAGCGCTCACGCAAGGCAAATAAATCAAGCACCCATTTCGGCAAAGCCAGTTCAAAACGATTAAAGAACGAAAACAAACCAATCAGCTTCAGTCCCATAATCATCATCACTAGCGCAATCATAATTATCAAAACCCCCGACAGTCCAATCGACAAATGAATCGCCGAGCCAGTCATACCCAGTAAGGCACCAAGTAAGGCATAGCCTAGCACCCGACCAATATTAAAATACACATGCGGCACAAAACGTTCTTTAGCTTTTAAATTCTTGTGTGCCTGCGCGTAACGAGCCGTCACCGACAAGACCAGTCCGCCCACCAAAGCCATACAACTCGAAAACCCAGCCACTAGTCCAATCAACAACACAATCGAGGGACCCATCACCACATCAGTTTTCATATTGACGAGTTCGGTCAAACCAGTAATTTTAGCAAGCAAGTACAAAGCCAAAAAAACAATCAAAGCCTGCCCAAATTCATAATAATTATTCACCTGACTTTCAGTTGATACTTCCTCAGTGCCATATTCATAGCCAGCGCCCTTAATCGCTTGCCTCAATGCAGCCTCATTTGGCTCAGCTTCAGCATACTCAATCACTGCACAAGCGCGCACATGATCAGACTTTACACTTAACACCCCGCTCACTGTTGCCAATTTCTCTTCCGTCAAAATCTCACAAGCCGTGCAGTGCATGCCTTTGATTGGTACTAGTAATTTCTTAGCCATATTATTTTTGCGATAATTTACTAACTGTTAAAATCTCCTTGATCATACGCGCCTGCTTCTGCTTATCTTTGGTAAGCATCGCACTCTTAAAGCAAGTCCCCAGGTGATTCTCCAGAAGTATCTGATTAGCTGACTTCAGTAAACCGCTGACAGCCAGACTCTGCTGCATAATATCAATGCAGTATTTATCTTCCTCCATCATCTTAATAATTTTAGAGAGCAAACTATTAGCTTTTTTAAAACTAACTAGCGCCTTGTCTTTACATTCACAATTTTCCATATTTTTAAATTTAATAACACCTACACCCTAGGTATAGGTATATAATAATCCTAATTAAAAATTAAAGCAAGTAAGCAAGCACTCTGTTCCATGTTGCATGTTTCATGTTACAATGCACCCATGCTCAACAAATGGAAAAACTTCATCTCCCTCAGCCTAGCCACTCTCTTGATCATCATCGGTATCATCGGCTTAATCATACCCGTCATCCCTGGCATCATCTTTGTCATTGCCGGCGCCGTTATCATTGACCGCATCTACCCCGAGCTCAAAAACCACCGCCACATCTTCCCCCATCTCGAAAAAATAAAAACCTGGCTCAAATCTTTCAGTAAAAAATAAAGCTCCACATATTGTGGAGCTTTATTTTTAATCAATTTTATACTAAAAGATGCTTAGTCCAATTTTCTCTAGTCAAAGTCTCTAGCTGAGTCGCACCGGTCAAATCAAATTTACCAATCCTCGTCCTCAGCAGTGCCGACATATAAGCCCCCGCACCCAACTCCTCGCCAATATCATAAACAAGCGAACGAATATAAGTCCCCGAAGAACAAGCCACTCTGATCTTCACCTTCGGCCACTCATAACTAATTAGCTCCAATTCACTAATCACAATCCGACACGGCTCACGTTTAATTTCAATGCCTTGTCGCGCTAGTTCATAGAGTTTCTTACCAGCCACTTTCTTCGCACTATACATCGGCGGAATCTGATCTTGTTCGCCAGTGAATTTAAGCAAAACCTTTTCAATCAACTCACGACTAAGCTGCTTGCAGTCTCTAGCCACAATCACGCCCTGACTATCATAAGTATCACTCGTCGCGCCTAGCACCATCTCCGCTTCATAGACCTTATCCTGCTTCACAAAACTATCAATCTGCTTGGTCGCCGCTCGTCCAATAGCGCAAATAAGCAGTCCGCTAGCGAGCGGATCAAGCGTTCCCGCATGACCAATTTTTTTCAGACCCGTAATCCTTCTAAGCTTATCAATAATATCGTGAGAAGTCGGACCAGAAGGCTTATTGATCAAAATGAAACCGGACTGCTCTGTGCTATCGGACATAAAAAATAGTTGAAAATTAGAAAGTATAAAGTTAGAAAGTTCTTGATGCTTTGATATTTTTGTCTTTCAAAAAATAAACAGAACTTTCAACTTTCTAACTTTATAACTATTTCAAAATACTAGCCTTACTATATTCCCTCTCGCCAAGCTTCTGATCAAACAAATACAAACCTTCGTTTTTATCACCAGCAATCGCGAGCTGATCAATCATGCGGCGCAAAGAATCTTCTTCCTCAACCTGCTCACTGACATACCAATCAAGCAAAATTCTCGTAGCGTAATCTTTTTCTGTTTCCGCTAAAGCGTAGAGTTCATGAATACATTTAGTAATGTGCTGCTCATGAGCCAAAGACTTCTCCAAAATATCCATCGCTCCAGCAAATTTGTAGCTTGGCGCTGCAATAGCCATTAGCTCAACTGTGCCGTCAATTTCCAACACATGATTGTAAAGACCCATTGCATGATCACGCTCTTCTTGAGCCTGAATCATTAACCAATTAGCAAAGCCGTCGAGTGACTCGGAACTAGCTGCGGCTGACATAGCCAAGTATAGATAAGCTGAATAAAGCTCCTCATTAATCTGTTTATTGAGTGCTTTCACCATGATTTCCTTCATATATTTTTTGTTTTAATTATTAATTAATCGAGTCCAAATCTTTAACTTGTGAATAACCCGACTGACCGCTCCAGTGTAACCAAAAACTTTAGCAAAATCAAGCTAGGCTCAAAACACCAGATGTAGTATAATAGATATTACTATAATACTATATGTAGTATTAGCCTTTATTTAATAATCTGCTCTTTTTTACGAAACCTTCGAGGTTTTTTTGATAAACTGAAAAAGTAATTTTATTTATTTATGCCAATCACCAACATTCAAAAAAGAGATGGCTCAATCAAAGCCTTCAATCTTGAAAAGATTACTAACGCCGCCCACTCCGCCATGAAAGCCTCAAGCAACGGCACTTTCGCTGACGCCGAAGAAGTGGCTAAGCAAATCTTAGCTCAACTCGAAACCACATACACCAGCAAAAACATTCCCACCGTCGAACACATCCAAGACATCACCGAAAAAGTTCTCATGACCAGTGGCTTTGCAAGCGCTGCCAAAGCCTTCATCATCTACCGCCAAAAACACGCCGAAGAACGCAAGCGCGACATTTTTAAAAAAAGAATCAATCTCAAACCTTACGAATATCCCGAACTAGCCGAGTACGTTGACGCCATCCGACATTCCTACTGGATCCACACTGAATTCAATTTCACCAGTGACATTCAAGACTTCAAAGTCCATGCCACTGCCGCCGAACAAAACGCCATCAAAAACGCCATGCTGGCTATCGCACAGATCGAAGTTGCTGTCAAAACTTTCTGGGGTGATATTTTCAAAAAACTTCCCAAGCCAGAAATCGGCGCCGTCGGCTACACCTTCGCCGAAAGCGAAGTTCGCCATCAAGACGCTTACTCTCATCTCTTAGAAATCCTCGGACTCAATGACGAATTCTCCCACCTCAAAGACCTACCCGTCATCAACAACCGTATTCACTACCTAGACAAAATTCTGACTAATGCTCGCAGTGAAGACAATCGAGACTACGCCCAGTGTGTCCTCCTCTTCTCTCTCTTCATCGAACACGTCTCCCTCTTCTCTCAATTCCTGATCATCATGTCCTTCAACAAACATCGTAACATGTTTAAAGGTATCTCCAACGCCGTCGAAGCTACTTCCAAAGAAGAACAAATCCACGGACTCTTCGGCATCGATATCATCAACATCATTCGCAAAGAGCATCCCGAGTGGTTTGACGATGAGTTTACTACCACCATCAAGACTCTCTCCCAAGAAGCCTATAAGGCCGAAGAAGACATCGTTGATTGGATCTTTGAAGCTGGCGAACTAGATTATTTACCCAAGGACACTATCAAGGAATTCATTAAAAATCGTCTCAACAATTCTCTAGCTAGCATTGGCGAAACACCTCTCTTTGACGTAGACCCAGGCCTTCTAGCCAAAACCACTTGGTTCGACGACGAAATCATTGCCACCAAGCACGGCGACTTCTTCGTTAAGCGCTCCATTAATTACAACAAGCGCAGCAAGAGCATTACCGCAAGCGACCTCTTCTAATTAAATAACATCCAAACTATGTATTGGCTTAATGAAAATAGCAGAAAATTTTTAAGCAAGGGCTACCTAACAGGTAACACCACTCCCGAAGAGCGCATCCGCTTCATCGGCGACTATGCTGGCCAGATTCTGGGGCGCCCTGACTTCTCTGACAAATTCTATACTTACATGGAGAAGGGTTATTACTCCCTCTCTAGTCCTATCTGGTCTAATTTTGGTCTTAAGAAAGGCCTGCCGATCAGCTGCTTCTCCTCTCACATCCCTGACAACATGGCGCAAATTCTCTACGCCCAATCCGAAGTCGGCATGATGAGCAAATTCGGCGGCGGCACCGGTGGCTACTTCGGCGCTTTACGCGCTCGCGGCTCAGCCATCAAAGACAACGGCGTCTCTTCTGGCTCCGTCCACTTCATGCGTCTCTTTGAGACCATGACTAATGTGGTCAGCCAAGGCTCCACCCGTCGTGGCCACTTCTCTCCTTATCTGCCAGTTGAGCACGCCGACATCGACGAGTTCCTAGAAATCGGCACCGAAGGCAATCCCATCCAAGAACTCACCCACGCCGTCACCGTTACCGACGCCTGGATGCAATCGATGATTGACGGCGACGAAGACAAGCGTCGTATTTGGGCCAAAGTTATCCAACGTCGAGTCGAAATGGGCTATCCCTACATTCTCTTCAAAGACACTGTCAACAAAAAAACCGTCGATGTTTACAAAGACAAGCAACTAGTCATCAATCACAGCAATCTCTGCTCCGAAATCTGTCTCCCAACTACCGACAGATCTTCCTTTGTCTGCTGCCTATCTTCTCTTAATATCTTGCACTACGACGACTGGAAAGACACCGACGCTGTTGAAACCATGGTCTATTTCCTTGATGCTGTCATGAGCGACTTTATCAGCAAGCTTGAAGAATTACGCAACTCCGCTGACGCTAACGACCGCCGCGCCTTCTACTTCATGGAACGTGCCTATAACTTTGCCAAAGAAAATCGCGCCCTGGGTCTTGGTGTCCTCGGTTGGCACTCTTATCTCCAGTCGAAGATGATCGCTTTTGAGAGCTTAGAAGCTAACAAAATAAACACCGAAATCTTCCGCCTCATCCAAAAGCGCAGCTACGATGCTTCCAAAGCTCTTGCCCAAGAACTCGGCGAACCAGAATTACTACAAGGCTATGGTCGTCGCAACAGCACCCTCAATGCCATTGCTCCCACCACTTCTTCCTCTTTCATTCTCGGTCAAGTCTCCCAAAGCATCGAACCAATCTGGTCCAATTGCTACGTCAAAGATATCGACAAGATGAAAGTCACCATCAAAAATCCTTACTTAGAAAAAATTCTCGAAGAAAAAGGCAAGAACACTCAAGAAACTTGGGAGTCCATTCGCGTCAAAGACGGCTCAGTACAGCATCTTGATTTCCTCTCCGAAACAGAAAAAGACGTCTTCAAGACTTTTTGTGAAATTGATCAAGAAGCCATCATCCAGCAAGCCGCCTCTCGTCAAAACTTCATCGACCAAAGCCAATCACTCAATCTCATGGTCAATCCCCAGACTCCTACCAAAGAAATTAACAATCTCTACATCAACGCTTGGAAGTTAGGCGTCAAAACTCTCTACTACCAACACAGCACTAACGCCGCTCAAAAATTCGGCCAAAGCAAAATGTGTATCGGCAGCTGCGAAGCTTAAGACAGCTAAAAAATATTGCGTTCTAATTTTATGAACAAGCTCATCGTCCTCGCTCATCCCAGCTCCAAAGGCACCGCGCGCCACTTAGCCTTAGCCTATCAACAAGGTGCTAAAGCTAAAGGTCATCAAGTTAAATTGATCGACCTCTATCGCGAACCCCATCAAGACTTTCTCAATTTTGAGTCAGCCAAAAATCTAAACACCGACCAAATAGAAGCTAACTACCAAAACCAAATCAAATGGGCCGATGAAATTAGCTTCTTCGCTCCCATGTGGTGGCTCAGCTTCCCAGCTATCTTGAAAAATTTCCTTGATGTTAATTTCTCCAGTGGCTTCGCCTTCCGCTACACTAGCTCTGGTCGCCCACTTGGATTACTCAAGGGCCGCACCGCCCGCACTTTTATGACTTGTGACAATTCCCGATTTCTTTACACTATTCTCCTGATACCCCATCGTCTCGTCTGGCACTTAGCCCTCGGCCTCTGCGGCATACGCCATCGTCACTTCAACCTTTTCGACCGTGTCCGCCTCCGCTCCCAAGCCGAAAAAGACCGCTGGACCGAGCAAGTCAAACAAATCAAGTAAATAAAAACACCGGTTAAATTCCGGTGTTTTTATTTAATCATTCTAGCATTATCATCCCGGACCACGATCCATGAATTTCAGTAACAGTCTTTAATTATCGATGGGAAATAATTAATAACTGCCACCTAGTTATTTTCTATGGATCATGGTCTAGAACGACAAGCTTTTATCTCTTTAAAAATTATTTTTAATGTGTCATCTCGACCCGCGGGAGAGATCCCTTAAACATTGTTATTCGAATAAGTACGTTTAAGCGATTTCTCTCTGCGCTTCCTGTCTGCCGTGCAACAGGCAGGCGCTACATTCGAAATGACACAATGATATAAATCAAAAATTATTAAACTCCGTCTTCAGCTCCCGACTCATCAACTCATCAATCACCTCTCTCGCCCCTCTCCCTTGATACAAAATCTGATAAATCGCCTGCGTAATCGGCATCTCCACCCCTAGCTCAGCCGCCTTCTTTACTACTGCCTCGGTCGTATAATAACCCTCCACCACACCATGAATACCCAACACCTCTGACTTATTCTTACCGCTACCAAGCTCATAACCAAAATTATAGTTACGACTCTGCGCACTATTCATGGTCAGAAACAAATCACCCAGTCCCGAAAGACCAAAAAAAGTTTCTTTAATCGCCCCTAACTTCATACCAAAGCGCGCAATCTCCTTTAGTCCTCGAGACAGCAACGCCGCTTTAATATTCATTCCACCATCAAGCGCGTCCACGATACCAGCTCCAATTGCAATCACATTTTTGAGCGCCCCGCCCACCTGTACACCAACTATATCATAACTAGCATAAGGTCGGAAATAGCTCGCCGCAAAAATATTTTGCACCCGAGTCACCGTCTCCGTATCCTCACCGGCTACCGTCACCATTGTCACCTTTTTCTCCACCACTTCCGCCGCAAAACTCGGACCAGACAAAACCACCAGCTTATTAGCTGGCAAAAATTCCTTAATTAAATCCAGCGGTAATTTACCCTCCGGCAAAACTAAACCCTTAGCCGCATTCACAATAATCTGCTCCGGCTTTACTAGAAGAGCTAGTTGAGCCAGCAAAGCAGACAAGGCCTGACAAGGTGTAGCTAGCAACAACAATTCCGCACCACTCACCACCGCTTGCAAATCAGCACTAGCACTTAATTTCGCAAGCTCCACGCCAGGCAAAAAAGGATTCACTTTCGTCTCCTGAAATTGAACCAGGGCCTTTTGATCAAAAAACCACAGCTCCACCTGCTGACCATTGTCAGCAAGCAAGGCCCCCAAAGCTGTCCCCCAAGCACCAGCACCAATTACTGCTATTTTAGACATAAGTTTGTTTTTCAATTATGATAGTTCCATGACTAAATTCCGACTCAGCAAAAAAAATCTAACTCTCCTTCTCTCGATAATCCTCATTATATCGTCTTATCTTTTCGCTGGCAATCCAGATTCTCCACTTACCAACAACCTCCAACTCGAAAACATCGATCAAGCAAGCACTAGCCCTGCCAATCTTGCACCGCTCGACCAAAGCGAACCCACTTCCAGCCTTCCTGCCATCACTGGACCCAGCACAGACGATTTATACACCGTCACCAAAGTCATCGACGGTGATACTTTTGAAGTAGAGAAAAATGGCATCAAAGAAAAAGTCCGTCTCATCGGCATCAATACGCCCGAGACCGTCGATCCTCGCCGCAAAGTCGAATGCTTCGGGCGCGAGGCCAGCAACTACGCCAAACAAATCTTAAGTAATCAAGAAGTCCACTTGGTCTTTGACGAGAGCCAAGATCAGCGCGACAAATACGGCCGTCTCCTCGCCTATATCTACCTCAGCGACAACAGCCTCTTCAATCTCCACATGATTAGTTCTGGCTACGCTTACGAATACACCTACAAAATCCCCTACCTCCATCAAGCCGAATTCAAGTCTGCTCAAGTCGAGGCCAAAAGCAAACAACTCGGACTCTGGTCACTCACAACTTGCAATGGCCAAAAATAAAAACGCGTTGACCTTCAACGCGTTTTTATTTTAAGTAATTTGAAAAAGATTACTTAGAGCAACATTTACAACAACCGCCCATCATCTTCTGCAAACCGATAAGGGTCAGCAAGATTGGCCAAACATAAGCCGACACCATCTCGTCGTAGACACCCATAGTTACCAACAAGAAGTTGATACCTAATAAAGTGATAAGCATTGGCACCATCTTATGGTGCATACAAGCACAGGACGACTTACAGCACATATTGTTGTCCGTCATACATTTAAATAAGTTAATAATAAGTATTTTAATTATACACCCACGGCAAAATACTATCAACAAGCAACACAATAAAAAAACCTGTTATTTTTTAATAACAGGTCGTTAGTTTAAAGGACTTCTCCTACTCAATAACTCTAGTCTGGCCAGATCCAAACTTACCATGATTCCAATCAGCCGGCTTTAAATCCTTAGCTGAATGAATATGAATCTCGGTCAATCGGTTATAATAATTTTTGAACACAAATATATCCTTATTATATCCCACAGACCTCTTAATAAAAGCCTTGTTATTCGGTAGAGCATCAGTAAAAATTTTTACACCACCCATATTTCTTGAGTCAAAGCTATAGTCATTAATCACCAAAGTTGAATCCTCTTTTTGAGCAAGAGCAAAACTATAGTGACCGGGCTCGTGATAGTAGACCACTTCTACGCTATCAGTAAACTGAACTTCTTCATGTCCTCGAGAGGATCCAAAAAATAAAGCTGCCACAAAAAACACTATAAATGAGATAACACCAATAGCAATCATCATGATCATGCAACCAATCCAACCCATAGAAGACTTATCCTCTTTCATTCAAAGACTCCCTTAATTGTTAAACAACCAAATATTATTACCATATAATAGCATATTTGCTAGAAAATGTCAATCTAATGATAATTTTTTAGCTTATTTTAAACAAATAAATAACAATCTATTTCATCTTTTCCAGCAACTTCCCTCAATTTTCCGCTAACCCTTGCATTTTTCTAAAAAAGCTCTATAATAAAGAAAAATTGACAATCTAACACCTTTTATTAATTCCCCGGATTCGAGCTGTATAATATGTATATAGGCAAGGTGGCCGAGGAGCTTGAATTTGGTAGCCCCAAAAGACAGGTTAAGGATATCTTTTTTTATTTCAAAATATGAGTACTCTCAAAGACAATGAAGCCTTTGCCACTCTAGTTGATCAAGATCTAGACCGTATCCCACAAGTCGGTGACACTGTTACCGGTACTGTGCTTTCCGCTTCTAAGTCTGAAGTCCGCCTCGACATCCACGGCATTATGACCGGTGTGGTGCGTGGCCGCGAATTATATTACGAAGCTGTTGAATACGCTGATCTTAAGGCTGGCGACGAAATCGAAGCCACTGTTATTGATGGCGAAAACGAAAACGGCGAATTAGAATTGTCCTTCCGTTATGCTGGTCAGGAAAAGACTTGGCAAAATTTGACTGATTCCTTCCAAAAGGGTTCCAGTCTCAAGGTCCGTGTGGTCGAAGCTAACCGCGGTGGTTTGCTCGTTTCCTACATGCAGACCCAGGCTTTCTTGCCTGTCAGCCAGCTCTCCCCAGAACACTACCCACGTGTTAGCGGCGGTGACAAGAATAAAATTTTAGAAAAACTCAAGTCCATCGTTGGCAAAGACATTGAAGTCAAAGTCATTACCCTCGATCGCGATGAACAAAAGCTCATTGTTAGCGAAAAAGCCGCTTGGCAGGATCGTCAGCAGGATGTTTTCACTAAGTATGCCGTCGGCACTACCATCGAAGGCACCATCACTGCCGTTACCAATTTCGGTGTCTTTGTCGCCTTCAGCGAAAATCTCGAAGGCCTCATCCACATCAGTGAATTAGCTTGGCAGCGTATCGACGATCCAAGTGAAATCTACAAGGTCGGCGACACTATCAAGGCAGAAATCATTAATATCGAAGGCTCTAAGATCTTCTTGTCTGCTAAGAAATTGATTGCTGATCCTTGGACTGACATCAAAGAACGCTACCAGATTGGTCAAACCTACAAGGGTACTATCATCAAGATCAATCCTTTCGGTCTCTTCGTCGAACTCGACAAGAACATCCACGGCCTCGCTCACGTCAGCCAACTCACTCTCGGCGCTGGTCAGAAATTAGAAAATCTCTACCATATTGGTGAAGAAAAAGAATTTGTCGTCGTTTCTATTGAAGCTGCCGAACACCGTTTGGGCCTTGCCTTCAAAAAAGACTAATAATGTGCTAAAATCATAAGACCTTAAAGAAATTTGCTTTATGCGCCGAATCTACCGCCGACCAAAAATTGAAGTCGACAAAGGCTTCAAGGCCAACGAAAAAATCACTTCCCTTACTCTTCAGTTAATTGACGATGAGGGAGCGAGTCTTGGCATTGTCAGCCGCGAAGAAGCTCTTCGTATTGCTGAAGAAGCTGGCGCTGACCTCGTGGAAGTCAATCCTAAGGTTGATCCACCGATTGCGAAGATCATGGACTACGGTCAGTTCAAGTACGAACGTGACAAAAAGCTCCAAAAGCAAAAGGTCAAAAGCAAGAAAAGCGAAACTAAGTGTATTCGCCTCTCCGTCCGTATCGGCGCTCATGACCTCGCTACCCGCATCGAGCAAGCCAAAAAGTTCTTAATCCGTGGTGACAAACTCAAAATCGAGCTTCGTCTCAAGGGTCGAGAACGTCAGCATCCTGACACTGGCCGCGAAGTCATGGTCAAATTACTTGACGCCATGCTAGCCGAAGACACTCTCAATATCGAGATCGAAGAAGCCTTGACAAAACAAGGTGAACGCTTTAATATGGTTTTAGTTAACAAAAAAAGCTAATATTGAATAAATTTAACCCTAATTAATTCTGTAAATAGAAGAATAAAAATAACCACCACAAACGACTTTAGCTAGAGGGCTTGTCCCGCGAAGCTTCAGCGAAGTGGGAATAAATATGCCAAAAATTAAGACCCACAAAGCTACAGCGAAGCGCTTCACCATGACTGGTTCTGGTAAAGTTTTGCGCCGTAAGGCTGGCCAAGATCACTTCAACGCCCGCGAATCAGGCAAGATCAAACGCAACAAGCGCCGTGATATCTCTGCCGCAAGCACCGACACTCGCACTATTATCAGCTTGATTAATAAATCTTAAAAACCACATATGCCAAGAGTTAAAAGAGGTACAACCCATGTCAAAAAGAGAAAGACTTTGATGGCCAAAGTCAAAGGCTACATGTGGGGTCGCAAGAACCGCATCCGTCTAGCCAAGACTGCATCCATGAAAGCCGGTGTTCACGCTTACCGTGACCGTAAGAACAAGAAGCGTACTAACCGCGGTCTCTGGCAGATCAAGATCGGCGCTTTTGCCCGCACTCAAGATCTTTCCTACTCCCGCTTGATTGACCAGCTCAAAAAAGCTAACGTCGCCATTGATCGCAAGATCCTTGCTGACCTCGCTGTCAATCACAAGACCGTTTTTGCTAAGATTTTAGCCGAAACCAAAGTTGCTAAATAAATTTTTATGAGCACTCAAACTATCCAAGTTTCACAGTTGATCATTGCTATTTTGCTCATCGCTTCAATTTTACTACAACAACGCGGCTCAGGCTTAGGTGAAGCCTTTGGTGGTAGCAGCGCCATCTTCCGCACCAAGCGCGGAGCTGAAAAAATTATCTTCAAGGCCACTATCGTCTTGATTGTAGCTATGATAGGCCTGGCTTTAGCCGCCCTATTTACTGGTAAATAATAAGCTAAGGCCACTAGGCCATCAATAAACTATGAACAAAGCTAGCTTAATCGAAACCGTTTCCGCCAAACTCAACCAGATTTCTAAGAAACAAGTTGAAGAAGTAGTGGACACTCTTACCAACACTATCATCGAAGAGTTGGTAGCCGGCAGAAAAGTTAATCTCGTCGGCTTCGGATCCTTTGAAGCTCGTAAACGCCATGCTCGTGGCGGCATCAACCCTCAAAAGCCTACCGAACGCATCACTATCCCTGAAGTCCGCGTCGCCAAATTCAAGACCGGCAAAACCCTCAAGGACGCCTTAAAAGGCAAGCTCGGCAAAGAAATCGCCACCGAAATGGAAAGCTCAGAAGAAACAGCAACTGAATAAAAACAAAAAACAGCCTATATTTACAGGCTGTTTTTTGTTGCCCAAGACCTTGATTTTTTTTCACAGTCCTGTTATATTAATTCTATTAATTTGCCTTGGATCATCTTAGGGCAATTTTTTCTTGATAATTTAACCGAAATATTAAGAGCTTCTGTGGTGAAATGGATATCACGCTTGGCTTCGGACCAAGAATTTTGGGTTCGAATCCTGACAGGAGCACTAACTCAATTATCAATTTTCGATTAACAATTATCAATTATGTGACTTGTCACCCTAATTGCTAATTGTTAATTGATAATTGTCAATTGACTCGGCTGGATAGCTCAGTTGGTTAGAGCGTAGCACTCATAACGCTAAGGTCGTGAGTTCAATTCTCACTCCAGCTACAAAACTAAATAAACATTTGCATCGTTAGCTCAGTTGGTAGAGCAGTTGCCTCTTAAGCAAACGGTCGCAGGTTCGAATCCTGCACGATGCACACATTAGAAACAATCATCGAAAAAAAGATGATTGTTTTTTTATCACAAACTGCTACAATAAAAGCAGCGTAACTAATGCAAACATATGGACGAAATTACGGGGGACATGTACCAACTCATCAAGACCAAGGTGCGCGAACAAGGTGCCTACGACCTTGACGCTTACAGCGAAATAGTCGATGAGGTCATCGATTACTATCTCGAAAAAGGCAAGATTGATGATGACGACAACATGGCTTTCATCAAAGACCAGCTCATGGCCATGCATGACAGTGCCACCGATCAGCTCTCCGATGATGAGTCATATGACTAACAAAAACGCCTTTGTCCTCATCATCAGCGGAATTATCTTGCTAAGCGCCGTCATCCTACAGATCCAGCGCAATTTTTTTGCCGAACCACCACTTATCAACAATCTCCCCAATTTTTCCACAGGTACTCCAAGCCTAGTTACTACGAGTACTATCTCAAACGAGCTAAGCGAGGAACAACAAAACAAACTCAAAAACTATATCAAAGACAATCTCAGCACCCTTTCCCCCGCACCCGAAGTCCTCGGCGGCAAATTCTATCTCACAGAGTTCATCATAAACGGCCCAAACACAGCCCAAATCAGCTACGAAGACGGCCATAACAGTTTCGACGCCGAAATTACCTATGAAATCAGAGAAAATCTAGCCTACCTCCAAAATTTCACTATTATTAGCCAAAATAACCAACAATACTCAAGCTCAACAATCAACACCAGCACCACTCCCAACTAATCAAATAATGTATTTAATAGCTATTATTAAACAAAATAACCAATTGATAATTGTTAATTGTTAATTATTAATTGATTCCGTTTGACAAATTTTCTATTATATTATACCATAAACACGCTAAAAACCTGAGCTCTTATTGGAGCTTCTTATTTTAATAATATGAGTACTAAATTACCCGCCAACAAAGAAGGTCTGAGTCTGGACGAAATCAAAGACATCCTAGCTCCAGGTATGAGTGTTAGAATTTACCAAAAAATCAAAGAACTAAACGCCAAAGGTCAAGAAAAGGAACGTTTACAGTATTTTGATGGTATTATTATCTCTCGTCGCCATGGCAAGGAAATCGGCGCCACTATCACTGTCAGCAAGGTTACTGACGGCGTGACTGTCGAAAAGATATTCCCCATCCACCTCCCAACCATCACCAAGATCGAAATCAAGAAAGAAGCCATGGTTCGCCGTGCTAAGCTCTATTTCTTGACCGATTACAACAAGAAGCTTAAGACCAAGAAGGCTGTCAAAGTTGCTCCTGCCACCAAATAATCCAAAATTTCGCCCTTGCCCGCCTTGGGCGGGGTAGCTCAGCCCAGCTGAGCACAGGCGGACGTGGTGAAATGGTAGACACGCAAGCTTGAGGGGCTTGTGGCCGCAAGGCTGTGGAGGTTCAACTCCTCTCGTCCGCACACAGCTATTTTAAAAAAGTTCATAGACAGCAAGACCATTTCCGTCTTTCTTTTTATGAACTTTTTTTAATTAAGGACGCTTAGCTCAGTTGGTTAGAGCACTTCGTTTACACCGAAGGGGTCGTAGGTTCGAATCCTACAGCGTCCACACCTAGTAAAAAAGAAAGTATTAAATACTTTCTTTTTATTTTTATTTTTACTTTCTCCCCCAGATAGTCTATCATTACCTCATGTTCAACTTCCTCATCAATCTCCTCACCTTCCCCG
>CAYSXQ010000011.1:0-30390 GCA_964435085.1 uncultured Gammaproteobacteria bacterium
TTACTTTTTACTTTACTGTATGGTTAAAAAAATTAAACACAACAAATACGCTCAATCAGTCGCTGCCAGCCTTGATCTCCATGGCTACACCATTGATGAGTCAGAGGAGTTGGTTGCGAGCTTTCTGAGTCATGCTAAGGCTAGTCGCTACCAACGGGTTCGTATTATTACTGGTAAAGGTGTTAATTCGCCTGATGGTAGAGCTCGTCTGAAGCCCTGGCTAGAAGCTTATTTGGCTGCTCGGCGTTATAGTTTTATGCCTGCTAAAATCACTGAAGGCGGGGAGGGGGCAGTAGATATTAAAGTGCCTACTCAGTAAAATGGCTATTTTTAAGGCTTTTTTGCTTAATTAAGGCTTATTTTGGGTCTTGCTTGGCTCTTGATTTTTCTGAAGTAATCTGTTATAGTCTCTAGTAGTTCATAGCTTGTATTAGCTATTTTTTAATAGTTAGGACTAGCTGAACTGGAAAATTATATTTTATAGCCTGTAAATCTTACACTCTGACATGACTTTGATAGCTCGGATTATAAGATATGTTTTGCGGGTATTGTATAATGGCTATTACATTAGCCTTCCAAGCTAAGGATACGGGTCCGATTCCCGTTACCCGCTCCCACTTCGCCAAGGCTTCGCGGGACACGTCCCACTGGATGAGTCTCAGCATTGCTTAAGCTTAGAGCCTGCCTCCTTCTGGACTGCTGTCTGCTGGAAATGGCACATCGTCAAACTGCTCTCACATTTTGACAAGAATCACAGAAATTAAAATTTATATTTACATATGCTGAAAATTAAGATGGCCAGATTTGGCAAAAAGAAACAACCTACTTACCGCTTGATCATCAACGAAGCTGGTCGCGACACCTACGGCAATGTGCTCGAGAACCTAGGTAACTACGATCCTAAGTTTAAGAAACTCGAAGTCAAAGCTGACCGCGTCAAGTATTGGATCTCCGTCGGCGCTCAGATGACTGACACTGTCAACAACCTCTTGATCGCTCACAAAGTTATCGAAGGTAAAATGATCAGCGTCTCCAAGCTTACTAAGAAGATTCGCGTCAAGGCTGCCGCTGAAGTTGCTGCTAAGAAGGCTGCTGAAGCCGCTGCCGCTGCCGAAGCTGCTAAGCCAGTTGAGGAAGCTGCTCCTGAGGTCGCTCCTGAAGTTGCTGAGACTCCTGCTGAATAAGCTCTATAGAATATTAAAAAACAGTCCACTTGTGGGCTGTTTTTTAATGTCAAATTTAAAATTTAAAATTTCAAAACAATTTCAAATTCTCCAATATCTAAATTTAGAAATCGAACATTGAACCATGTCATTCCCGACAGCGATCGGGAATCCAGAGTAGACAAGCAATTAGATTGTTTATATCTGCTCAGTAATTAAATAATGACTACTGACCAATCCTGGATCCCCGCATTCGCGAGGATGACAGAGCAAAAGAGTCTGTAATTAAAAATTCTATCATTTGGTCATTCAAAATTGTTTTGAAATTTTAAATTTTAAATTTGAAATTATTTCTTCATCACCAAATAATAATTATCCTCATCCTTATACAACCTCTCCACTTGCAAATCAGCTCTCTTAGCAAGCTCTTTCAGTTCCTTTAATCTGAAGGCATGATAGTAGCCCTGACTAATTAGCTTGCCTTGTTCGTCATGTGAGTCAAAGATGATATCGCCAAAATCCATGTTGTGCTTACCTAAAAGTCCTAGTACAAAAAATTTAATCAAGCTGCGACGGTAGTTCTTGTCTGCCCAGAGGTTACGCACTGATAGGTAAATTTGGGCGCCTGGCCTGAGTTTATTTTTTAATTGTTTTAAGGCTTCTAGTCGGAGTTTGCTGCTTGGAATATGGTGCAGAATTGAGAGGGAGAAGACATAATCAAAGCCTATTTCCGCTAGCTCGTTAAGCCTTAAAATATCTGCTTGCTTGAAGTGAATGTTTTCTAATTCTTCATACTTAGCACTTATTGTCGAGATTAATTCTGGGCAATTATCAATGCCTAAGTAATTGACATTAGCCTCAGAAAATAATTGAGCAAGTCGTCCTTGTCCACAACCGATATCCAAGATGTTTTTCCGCTGTTCACTACTTCTTAGGTTTTGCGCCAGCTCTGCTAACAGCGGCCAAGTCTTTTGCTGACTTTTTAGCTCGCTCCTTTTTGTTGCCAGTGAATGATAGTTGTCTTGCACTAGCTTTAGCAAGTACTGTCTAGTTGCTTGCTTCATAATTTTTTAAATTGAGAGGCGAGTACTAATTTAATACTAGTGTCGCTGATTTCTTCTGGTAGCATCTTCCTGAGGGTAGGGTAGTTGAGGGGCTTAGTGACTTTGGCAGCTTCTTGGATAATTTCTGCATCATCAGCTGGCACAATTTTGCTAATATCTAGTGGTAGCCCTGCCTTAGCTGCAAAAGCTAGGTGATCAACAACTTCAGCTTCGCTTAATTTACGATTCTCAGCTGTTTTAGTGATTGACTTAGCCTTCAGAAAAGCCTCGTAAGTAGATAGCTGAGTCAGTTTGGTGGATAATTCGCTCTTCTCATAACGCGCCTCACCTAGTTCTGGGTCGCTGAAATAATCATCGACTTCAGTTCTTGCTCTACTACCACCACTTAAACAAATATCACATTTACCGCAAGTCGTACCTTCTTCGCCAAAATAATTCAAGATATATTTCTGCCGACAATCATCGTAGTAGATATAGTTTTCAATGCAGTCTAATTTGTCATAAGCCGCGGACATCTTTTTGCGCAGTTCAGCAAAGTTTAGATCAAGAGTATCCGCCTCTTGATATTTCAAAACCTGAATTTGGCTACCGCGAAATGCTGGGCGATAGGTGATTAGGCCAGCGTCAGCCAGCGTCTTAATTAATTTCTGTAAGGTTGCTTTCTTTTGATTGAGAATAATAGCTAGATCATCAAGACTGACCTGCCAGCCAGTGTCTAATTTGTCATGATGATTTTTCTTAAGCTCTGCGATAATTAATTTTTGCTTCTTAGCTTGCTTAGCAATCGAGCTATCGATCCTTTCCCAACTAGCAGCAAGCTGCAAGAAGGCTAGATCATTGCCTTCAATTGAACGACGAATATAGCCTGCTCCTTCCAAGACCTTGATGGCTGTGCCTACTGCCATCTCGGGCACGTCTTCGCTTAATTGTTTTTTTAATTCACTGTAAGTTACCAGTAGATTGCCAGTAATCGGGTCGCTATCTGGATATTCTTTGAGTAATTCATAGACCTCTAGAATTAATTCTGGACTAGGATTGTCGCCCTTGATAAAAAACTCACGTAGATAGCGATCTCGACTAGCATAAAGAATAACGCAGACGCTAGTCTTGCCGTCTCGTCCAGCGCGTCCCGCTTCTTGATAATAACTCTCAATGTTTGGCGGTAGGCTATCATGAATTACGAAGCGAATATCTGATTTGTCGATACCCATACCAAAGGCGTTGGTCGCAACAATAATCTGATGCTTGCCGGCCATGAAGTCGTTCTGAATTTGCTCACGCTCTGGCGCTGTTAGGCCAGCGTGATAGCCAACAGCATCGTAGCCATTGCCTAAAAGATATTCCAAAATCTCATCAGTCCTTTTTCTGGTAGCAGAATAAATAATGCCAATGCCTTCGTTGAGGCTACTGATAGTTTCGCTAATAATCTCGTTCTTGGCTGGCACGCTAGTCTTAATCACGCCAAACTGTAAATTTGGTCGAGCAAAGCCAGTGATAATTAATTCCGGGTTAATTAAATTTAATTGTTTGATGATATCATCACGCACCTCAGGTGTAGCCGTCGCGGTCAGTGCTAAGACTGGGGGACTACCAAGTACCTCAATGACGCTAGCCATGCGCTTGTAGCTCGGACGAAAGTCGTGTCCCCACTGACTAATACAGTGAGCTTCATCGACAGCAAAGAGGCTGACTTTGATCTGTCTCAGCTTGTCCATAAAGGCCTTGTCATAGAAGCGTTCTGGGGCAATATAGACCAGTTTGTAAATATTATTAGCAATGCCCTCTAGTCGCTTAGTAAACTCAGCTGGACTTAAACTGCTATTAATAAAAGTCGCTGGAATTCCTAATTGTGTCAGTTGGTCAACCTGATCTTTCATTAATGCAATAAGCGGTGAGACGACAATGGTTAGTCCCTCAAGCACTAGAGCAGGTAATTGGTAGCACAAAGATTTGCCGCCACCAGTTGGCAAAATGACTACCGCTGATTTACCCTCGAGGATAGCGTCTACAGCTGCTTCTTGACCAGCCCGAAAAGAAGAAAATCCATAGTGGATTTTCATTAAGTCTAACAATTGCACTTTTAGCAAACTTGCATTACTCATTGGTCTTAATATTACCTAGGTAGCTATTAAAAGTATTTTGGAGGG
Organism: uncultured Gammaproteobacteria bacterium; assembly: GCA_964435085.1. Classification (GTDB taxonomy): domain Bacteria; phylum Patescibacteriota; class Patescibacteriia; order Patescibacteriales; family Patescibacteriaceae; genus UBA917. Next base: position 4,375 of record CAYSXQ010000011.1, read on the forward strand.
CGAGTGCCACGGTCAGTGGGCCCATGCCACCAGGAACTGGCGTTAGATGGCCAGGTATATCTTTGAGCGACTGGGCATCGGCATCGCCATAAGTCTTGCCATCGATCTGACTAATGCCAATATCGATAATGACGACACCAGCACTAACGCAGTCTTTGTTAATTAACTGCGGCTTGCCGACAGCGCTAATGAGCAGCTCGGCCTTCTTAGCTGCGGCTTGCCAAGTATCAGTTGTCTTGAAGACCTGCACGCTAGCGCCTAGACTCTGTAAGAAACTATCTAGATGACTAGTAAAGATATCGCTCTTACCGATAATCACTACACTTTTGCCGGCTAGCTCAAATTTAATATTGGCAAGACATGCAATAATCCCAGCATAAACTGGTGGGATAATTTTTGTCTCTTCGCTGCTAGCAAGGAGTGTTAAATTCTCCGCATGAAAGCCATCGACATCTTTGCTAGGCTTGATGCTTGCAATAATTCGATCAGTATCTAAATGAGCGGGTAGTGGCAACTGAACTAAAATACCATCAACTAGCGGATCATCGTTTAAAAATTTAATGGCGGTAAGCACTTCCTCATTTGTAGTATTGTCACTAAGTAAATAGAGACTAGTTTCAATACCGACACTCTTTGCTTGTCGCTCCTTAATCTTCACATACAAGGCGCTATCAGCCTTCTCCCCAACTTTGATAATAGCTAAAGAGGGCCGACGAAGCATCGGATAGCCAGAATTGGGGTCAGCGCACAAAGCATAGACCTGCTTAGCGATTTTATCCTCAATTCCTTGTGCAATTTGTCGACAATTGATTAATTCCATATAAATATCCATTATCCTAACATAGCAGGGAAAATAAGGCAAAAATGACGATATTTGCCTAAACTATGGTATTTTTTAGCTTTTGTAGTATAGTGAAGCTATTAGTTTCGGACTTTAACAATCTTCCAAATCAAATTATAGTAATTTTTTTTGTTCTTTAATTATAGGAGGCCTTATGAAAAGCAAGGGTATTATTCTCGGCATTCATCAGATTGGTGAAAACTTTGCAAATATTAATGGCGTACGTTTGCTTTGTTATCGTGATTTGACTAGGCGTGCCAATAAACTATACCGTCCTCAGGAAGTGATGGTTGCTAGTAGTGATAGCGGTAGGCATCATTTAACTCATCTTGGTTACTTACCAAGGGGAGATTCTTACATATCCCTACGTTCTACGCCTATGCTAGCCACTATTCATGATATTTTGCCAATTTCCTTAGATTATCACTGCTCAGGAGATTTGAATAATTGTGCTAGTTTAGTGCTAACAGCTAATGCTAATCACTACAGCGTTCATTTATTTGATTTTACTAAGGGTTGTAACTATGAAATAGTTAAAGAGCAGAGTTTGAAGTCTTACGCTAAGCATGGCTATTTGCCGCTACTAAGATTTAAACTCGATTACAATAAAGAGTTAATTAAATTATTAATCCACGATCGACCACTAGTTAAACAATCAACAGATGGTCTTTATTCTTTGTCTGATATTTATATAGACAATTTAGGTGGAGTTCTGGATTACAAAGTTCAGCTTAGAGAAATGGATCTAACTAGATCGTTAATGGCTAGACGTGTTAATTTACAAAAAACCTTTAATGATTTTCTGTATTTCACTACTCATTATAATTAGTCGGATTAAACCGTGTCGCAAAGGCACGGTTTTTTTATTTGCTGAGCGGAAATTTTTTGCTTAGCTTTTTGACTTGAGCTTTAAGCTCTCTGTCATTTTTAGTCTGGAGAATATTATCAATCAATTGCGCTAAATTTTTCATATCACTTGGCTTCAGACCGCGCGTCGTAATCGCCGGCGTGCCAATGCGGATGCCTGATGGATTATAAGGCGGTCGCGGGTCAGCTGGAATTGTGGAACGAGAGACAAGGATGCCGGCCGCCGCTAGTCTAGTCTCAGCTTCTTTGCCATTAATATTTTTATTAGTCAGATCAACTACCATTAAGTGATTGTCAGTACCTCCAGAAATTATTTTATAATCTAATTTTTGCAAAGCGCTTGCAAGGGCCTGAGCATTTTTAATAACTGACTTAGCATAATTCTTCCAAGCCGGCTTGCTAGCTAGTTCTAAAGTGATGGCCAGACTAGCAATAGCATTCTCATGTGGTCCGCCTTGAAAGCCAGGAAAGAGTGCTTTATCAATCGTTTCAGCCAGTTCTTTGCGGCACATGATGATTGCTGCTCGTGGTCCGCGTAGACTCTTGTGAGTAGTGGTCATGATCACATCGGCGTAGCGAGCAGGACTAGTCATAGCTTTGCCAGCAATTAATCCAGCAGTATGAGAAATATCAGCAAGCAGATAAGCGCCAACTGAATCAGCAATTTTTTTGAAAGCCACCCAATCAATCTCTCGTGAATAGGCGCTAAAGCCAGCGACGATTAATTTTGGTTTAAAAATCTTAGCCTGCTTAGCAATAGCCGCCATGTCTAGTCGTCCAGTTTTTTGATCGACACTATAGTGTTCAAACTTGTAGATCTGGCTTGACCAATTAGCGCTATGACCGTGCGACAGATGTCCGCCGTTATCAAGGCTTAGCGCTAAAATTTTGTCGCCAGGCTCAAGTAGGGCACTATAAATAATTAAATTAGCCTGCGCACCCGACAGAGCCTGAACATTAGCATGCTCAACGCCAAAAAGTTTCTTGGCACGCTCGATGGCTAATTTCTCAACCTCATCAATAAATTGATTGCCAGGATAGTAGCGTTTGCCAGCGTAGCCTTCGCTGTATTTATTAGTCAGGCTCGAAGCCAGCGCTGCCTGCGCCTCTGACCAGATATAGTTTTCAGAAGCGATCAAAGTCAGCTCCTCGCTCTGACGCTTGGTTTCCGCTTTGATTAATTCGCTAATTTTTTTGTCGATAATCATAGGTTTTAGGAGATGTTTAATGTCCTTAGTCTAGCTTTTTGAGCTTTGAAAAGCAAGTCTAGTCAATTGCTAATTGAATATCGATTAGTTATACTAATTACAGAATAAACTAATCTATCACTATGGAAGTTAATGCACAGATTTTTAAAGCTTACGATATCAGAGGTATCTATCAACAAGACTTCGACGAGGACTTAGCTTACAAGCTCGGCAAAGCCTATGTTAAGCTCAGACAGCAAGAGCTGGGTCGAGAGAGTATAACTGTCGTTTCCGCTCGCGATATGCGTCTGTCTTCTGAATCTCTGCAGGCCAGTGTCATCAAAGGCATGGTCGAAGCCGGGGCTCAAGTTATTAATATCAATCTCGCTTCGACACCAACTTTCTACTTCGCAGTGGCTCATTACGGTTATGATGGTGGTATTCAAGTCTCTGCTAGTCACAATCCTAGTAAGTATAATGGCTTTAAAATGGTGCGCGAGCGCGCTCTACCAATTGGTGAGGGCAATGGCATGGAAGAGATTAAAGCTTTGGTTCTCGGCGCCGATCTGCCTGCTGCCAGCGAGACTGGCTCTGTCCTTGAAAAGAGCGGCGTCATTGCCGATCAAGTTGCGCACGACTTAGAACATGTTGATCTTGCTTCCATTAAACCGATGACCATTGTCATCGATACCGCTAACGCCATGGGCGCGACTTTCTTTGATGAATTATTTGCCAAATTACCGCAAATTAAACTCATCAAGATGAATTGGCAACTCGACGGCACTTTCCCAGCGCACGAAGCTGACCCATTCAAACATGAAAACATGGTCTCACTCTGCGAGCGCGTAGTAGCCGAACAAGCCGATCTCGGCATCTCCACCGACGGCGACGCCGATCGCATTTTCTTCACTACCGAAGACGGCGAGACGATCGAAGCTGGCATCACGCGCGCCATTCTCTGTCAGATTTTCCTAGCTGAGCGTCCTGGCGCCAAAATTGCCTACGATATCCGCCCCGGCCGCATCACTCCCGACACTATTATCAGTCACGGCGGCACACCCATCGTGACACGCGTCGGCCATTCACTTATCAAAGCACAAACTATTGCTGAAGGCGCCTATTTCGCCGGCGAGTCTTCCGGCCACTTCTTCCTGAACATGGACGAAGGCTGCTACGAAGTCCCCATGATCGTTGCTCTCAAGATTATGTCCGAGCTCAGTAAGTCTGGCCAGACTTTTAGCGACTATATTAAGCCTTACCAAAAATATTTCCACTCTGGGGAAATTAATAGCACAGTCGCCAATCCTAAATCTAAAATTGAAGAAATCAGAAGTAAGTTTGCTGATGGCAAACAAAGCGAACTCGATGGCATCACTGTCGAATACGATGACTATTGGTTCAATGTCCGGGCTTCCAATACTGAACCCTTGCTCAGGTTAAATTTGGAGGCGACTACTAAGGAAAAAATGGAGGAGAAGAGAGATGAGCTGTTGGAATTAATTAGGTCTTAAATTAAAGTATTACTCTAGGCTTGTCTCAGAGTTATTCATTGAAGTCTGATTGCAGGGGGGGGGCAATAAGTGCTATATTTAAAACAGACGTATAAAATTAACTTTCTATTAATTAATTTAACCGTAGCTAATTAACAAATATGAAAAAACTCTTGTTTTTAGGAATTTTAGCAATATCTCTAGTTGCTAATAAGAATGCACTAGCCGATGATAATGCTCAGTGCATGATTGTCGACAGCAATAATAATCCGAGCTACGGTTCTTTGTTATACGATGACAAGAAGGCTAATAATGATATTTGTGCAGTTAAATTGAAAGATGCTGACAGTGTTTTAGGTACTTATTATCATGTCATGTTCAATAATCGTCTAATTACTGAACACTATGCTGGTGCATTGAAGTTTTATAACACCAGTAAGAAAAATATTAAAGTCATGTCTCTGCAATCTGAGGACGGTGATAGAACTTGGGATTTTTTTAATGTAGATAATGGGCAAACTTTGTCCTTGGCTCAAAATGGTGATAATTTATATATTTATGAAATAAGATCTGGACAGGATAGTCATTCACAGCTTGTCGATGGGGACATGCAGTTAATATCAAAGTCTGAATCTGGTGCTTGTAACGACGACAAAGTAAAGAGTGCTCTAACGGCCACTAAGGTTAATCCAGCTCCTGTTTTTTCTGGATTTTATGTTCAAATGGCAAGTATACCTGTTAACGCAAAGGCTGCTTATATTCCTAAAAATAAAAATTCTGAGCTCAACTGTAAATTTAGTTGTAGTGAGGGCAGTAATTGTATCGTTGGACTCGCTCCAGAGGATTGGCATATTCCTAGCGGTGCCCCTGATGGTGATATTGGTCAAGATAGATGGCTGACAGCTATGGTGGTTAATCCTACTCTTAATATTCTTGGTCTTAGTCCAAATCTGAATCAAGTCTATTTCTCAGCCACGGGCAAGAACTGGACGGCTTATTATAGCTATGACCGCAAAACTAAAAAAGTTGCCAAGATTTCTTTAGCTAAAATTAATAAAGACAAATTAAAGTTAGTCATGCTGAAAACTTTATAAGAATATAGTTGAATCTACTCCTGTAAATAAAAAGAGCCGCCTGATCATTAAGGATAAGGCGGCTCTTTGTTTGTTAAATCAAAGTATTCCTCAGGGCTTGCATCGGGTTTACAATTATATACCCAAATTTTTCTTAACTCTCTCAACTGTCATTTGCGCCTTTGGTCTCACTGCCTCAGCACCACTGGCAAGCATTTCTTTAACTTCCTTATCACTGATCTTATTAAACTTCTTCTGAAAATCAGTTAAAAATTCAGCGACCACTTCAGCTAAATCTTTCTTAAAATCACCATAACCACGACCCTCATATTTCTTCTCTAAGTTTTTCACGCCTTCTCCGGCAAGCAGTGAATAAATTGTTAACAAATTTGAAACAGCTGGCTTTTTGATCTTATCAAATTTCACTAGCGAGTCACTGTCAGTTACCGCACGCATAATCTTTTTCTTGACCACTTCCACTGTGTCGTTTAAGGCAATGTAATTGGCTGGAGCAGAGGACTTGCTCATCTTCTTCATTGGGTCATCGAGGCCCATGATGCGGGCGCCTTCCTTGCGCAAGACTACTTCAGGAATCTTAAAAGTCTGGCCAAAGTCGTGATTAAAGCGCTTAGCGATATCGCGGGCAAGCTCCACGTGTTGTTTCTGGTCGTCGCCAACCGGCACGACGTCGGTGTCGTAAAGTAAGATGTCGGCGGCCATCAGGACTGGATAGTCAAAGAGTCCGACACTGACGTTTTCTGACTTAGCACCGGCCTTGTCTTTGAATTGCGTCATCTTGTTCAAGTCGCTCATACGGGCACTAGCGCAGTTGAGAATCCAAGCGAGCTCCGTGTGTTCTTTGATATCGGATTGCTGGAAGATAATTGATTTCTTCGGATCAATGCCGGCAGCTAAATAGACTTTGGCGATGTCGAGAATCTGTCTGCTAAAAGCCTTAGGATCTTGGCGAACAGTGATGGCGTGGTAGTCAACGACGCAGAAGATGGATTGATACTGATCTTGCATTGCGACCCACTGGCTGATCGCGCCGATATAATTACCGATATGGAGATTGCCGGTTGGCTGGACGCCGGAGAAGATACTTGGTTTCTTATTGCTCATATTTTTAATTTAAATCTAGATTAGGATTAGTTTTAATAGCTGACCACTTAATATATTTTTTCTTACGGGCTAGGAAATAGGCAGCTGCTCCGATCATGGCGGCGTTATCAGTGGTGTACTTCAAGTCTGGTAATCCGAAGAGCGCTTCTGGTAATTTATCACTGACCGCCTGAGCTAATTGACTACGCAATTCTTTATTAGCGCTAACTCCACCAGCCAGTAATACTGTTTTAGCTTGGTACTTCTTAGTCGCTTTAATAGTTTTAGCAACTAGGGTATCAATAATCGCTTGCTGATATTCTCGAGCATAAGCCGGAATTTTCTTACGCCAATTTTTATCTTTCTTGAGTGCATAAAGCAAAGCAGTCTTCAGTCCAGAAAAAGAAAAATTAAAATTAGCTGCAGTAATCATTGGTCGTGGTAATTTCAAAACTTCTTCTTTGGTCTCTTGAGTCGCTGCGACACCAATGGCTGGCCCACCTGGATAGCCAAGTTCCAACATCTTGGCCGCCTTATCAAAAGCCTCCCCAGCCGCATCATCCAAAGTATCCCCAACAATCTCATAATCCAAATGCCCCTTCATTAAAACTAACATATTATGCCCACCACTAACAGTCATGATTACAGCTGGAAATTTTATCTTCTCGATCTTTTTACTTTTTACTTTTAAATTTTTACTTTCGTCCAAGATCCAATTAGCATAAATATGTCCCGCAATATGATTAGTATCAATCAAAGGCAATTTCCACCCGTAGGCCAAGGTCTTGGCCGTCTCGACACCTACACTCAAAGAGGTGATGAGCCCTGGTCCTGCCGTCACCGCAATCGCCGACAATTTCTTAGCCGCTTCCGATGGCTTAATGCCAGCCTTAAGCAAAGCCTCATTAATCACCGGCAAAATATTTAAGACATGCTCACGCGCCGCCACTTCGGGAATGACGCCGCCGTATTTTTGATGGATTTCAATCTGTGAGGAGACGATGTTGGATAAGACCGTCACTTGCTCGCCACGACCTTCGATAACTGAAGCGGCGGTCTCGTCACAAGATGATTCAATAGCTAATATTTTCATGAGTTTTTGTAAATTATACCTCTAACGCTAACATTATTATTGCTTAAAATCAACCGCAATGTTAATATATCTAATAATTCTCTCAATTATATGCCTAAAGAAATTGTCGTCTCATCAATTAATAAAGACTTTGAAAGCATTAAGAAAATTAATGACTACGGAGTTGAGTATTGGGAAGCTAGAGAGCTAATGCCGCTCTTAGGTTACGACAAATGGCAAAATTCCGAAGAGCTTATTAAGAGAGCAAAGAAAGCTTGTATAAATAGTGGACAAGTTTTAGATTATCATTTTACTGACGCCAGTAAAATGATAAAAATAGCTAATAATACAATAAAAGAGACAAGTAGAAAAGTTAAGGATTATCATCTTTCCAGATATGCCTGCTACCTAATAGCTCAAAACGGCGATCCGCGCAAAAGAGAAATTGCTCTGGCTCAGACTTATTTCGCTGTGCAGACCAGAAGGCAAGAACTCTCAGAACAATTAACAGAAAATCAAAAAAGACTCTATGTCAGAAAGGAAGTTAAGGATCACAATATAAAACTATTTGAAACTGCTAGGCAGGCAGGCGTTAGTAACTTCGGCAAATTTAATAACCAAGGCTATCTCGGGCTCTATGGCCTCAAAGCCGCGGATATTAAAAAGAAGAAAGGGATTGGTAAGGATGATATTCTTGATCGAGCTAGTGCTACTGAACTGGCGGCTAACCTATTTCGTATTACGCAAACTGATGAGCAGTTGAAAACCAAGAAAATTAAGGGAGAGGCTAGTGCTGGCTCAACTCACTTTGCTGTTGGTCGAGAAGTTAGAATGACAATTAAAAGAATTGGTGGTACAATGCCAGAGGAGCTTCCGCCACATCAGCACATCAAAGAGTTAGCTAGAGAAGACAAGAAGCGACTAAAGAGAAAAAATAAATAATCACTATGTCTAATTTTAAAATTCACAAATTTCATCTTGTTTTAGGACTTTTTGTCTTAGTTTTGGCTGCCAGTGTCTTTGTCGGCTTAGAAAGTATTCGCGCTAGAGCCGAAGAGCTCAAGAAATCTCGGGCTGTCGTAGCCGGTGAGAAGGTGAGTAGTAAAGAAGAAACCTTTGCTCAGCCCCGAGCCGTCACTCTGACTGCCGAAGTTATTAGCACTTTTGTCGGTGGCCGTGACCTAGCTGTGAAGAGTGATTATCAACAGTTCTATGTCGCTGGCTATGCCGATGAGGCTAATTATTCAGAGTGGGTGGGTGCTAAGGTCAAAGTCGAAGGCATGATCGTCGGCATTACCTGTGCCTACGCCAAGACCTTCTTTGCTGACTGTGTCCCAGAAATCATGGCTAAAAGCATTACTAAAGTTGAATAATCCGGCTCATCACCCAAATTTGACAAAAAACTAAAAAACATTATAATATCAGCATATTAATGCCCCAGGCATTTTTTATTACCCAACAATAAGTAATTGTCAATTGAAAATTGATAATTGTTAATTGATTCCGGTCCCTTCGTCTAATGGTTAGGACAGCGGCTTTTCAAGCCGTTAACAGGGGTTCAATTCCCCTAGGGACTACATTTTACAAAATCGGCCGCAAGGCCTTTTTTGTTATCTATTTTTGAAATTTCTGCTGGCGTGCTATCATTAAATAATGCTCAAATTTCAATCTAAAAATTATCACAGCAAGTCCGCCTACACCCTAGGCGAGCTAATTTTCGTCATCTTTCTTCTCTTTGCTATTATTAGTATTTCTGTCTTTTTGCGCCGTCAGGCTCTGGACGAAGCTCATCGTCTGACCTGCCTCTCTGATGTCATTCAAATTCAAAACGCTCTTGAAACATATTTCAAATTAGAAAAATCCTATCCTGATACTTGGCTCGCTGACCTGCCTTTGATTGCTCTTAGTAGTGGTAAAGTCATTGTGCCTAAGATGCCCATTAACCAAGCTTGGTCTGGTGAAAAAACTTGCTCGGATTCGACTGTGACTTATAGCTACGCGCCACTTAATGGTGGTTATGTTATTCGCTACTGTGTCAATGGTAAGACCGAGCAACATACTAAGAAGCGAAGTGGTATCATTTTGCCCAAAGCTAAAGATTCGGATCCGGCTTTAGCTCCAGCTATTTGCCCAAGCACTAAGTGCTCCGGTGACGCTCTGTATTACAACAAGACTAATCAGGCTTGCACTAGTACTGTTCCTGACCTAACTAATGACCCAGTGGCCCTTAGTCAACCTTGCGATGCTTGCAGTGACTACGGCGATCTTTGTAGTGGCGGCTATCTATTTTGTAAGCCTACTGACCTTGCGTGTAGTGGTAAATTTGCCGTCGCAGCACCGGTGGATTTAAGCGGTCTCTTAACTTGGGACGAGGCTAATACTGCTTGTCAGAAATATCAAAGCGCCGGTCTTAGTGACTGGTCCCTGCCTAATTTCAGCACCACTACTCCGGCCGCAGACTCAAGTCAGATCTGTCAATTGATGCGTAGCTCTGAGCATTGTCAAGAACAAACCGTAGTTGATAAGTGTGGAGGCGGCTGCTTACTGACAGATCAACAAAAACTTATCAAGCTGCCAGCTTTGAAGTATTGGTCAGCTCTCGAGCGTTCTGCTGACACAGCTTGGCTACAATATAGCGAGCAGGCGAGAACTGGTTATGATGATAAGTCTAATTCCCATAGTGTTCGTTGTGTCAGACCTCTCTAGTAATTTATTTGAACAGCTTTCTTTTGCTAACTATTATTTTGTGATACTATTAATAGGATTATTCAATTAATTATTTTTTAAAAATAAAAAAAATACAATTAATTTTAATTTTATGTCTAAGCGCCCCAAGCTTCATCTGCTTTTACTATGGTATTCGACATTGCTATCAACGCTCATTACTGTGATCGGCTTCTTTACTTCCCGCACTTTGAATTATTTTGTTGCTAATGTTTTGTACTTGCCGGTGACTATCGTCTTGTGGTCCTTCGTGATTAGCAGATTTAGACCGAAGGCTTAGTTCGATAAAAAAATAAATATTGGAGGCATGCTTTTTTTATCATCAAAATATTCTTTTGTTTTAGTTTCGAAGAAAAAACTCAAAGAAGCTGTTTTGCCAATGGTAGAAACTGAGTCAGAAGTTGATGCTCAGGTAGTTAATGATGGTGGTAAACGAGCTTTTCTCAAAGTTCTTGGGCTTACCGGAGCTGGTGTCGCTGCTGCCACTTTACTTCCTAAAGACGCCCACGCTTTTGTCATGGGCAGCTCGCCGACGAGCGGTGTCGTGGGTGTCAAAGACGCTGCTAACACCAGAATAAATCCAGCGACAGAAGCAACGGTTTCCACGCTGCTCAAGACCTCAGACCTGACTTTTGATTCCGGAGCTCTTGAGGTCAAGGTTACTTCTCTGCCTGGTGCTGGCTCAAGCAGCTTTAGTGATGCTGGCGACATTGCTAGGAGCGCTCTAGTCGATGCTCAGCGTCATGTTCAGGTTGATATTTTGAGTTCAGCTTTGCCGACCGCAGCCTCTACCGAAACGACTCTGCAAACAATTTCTTTTGGTGGCTTTAAGTTTGCTATTCGTATTGCGACGGTTGGTGATATTGATTATATCGGAGAGGCTGCCATTGGAACTGCTACTTCTGCTGCCTCCTGGCGCATCAAGAAGGTTGATAGTAGCTCGGGCACTGTTATTACTTATGCTGGTACCGGCGTCTTTGATCAAATTTGGGATAACCGGGCTTCTTTAACCTATTCATAATAATATAGACTTGAGATATAGGATTTAACTGACGTGCACAATATTTAAAAATAGTTTATAATATAGAAATAAAAAATAATTTAACTCAGTTAAAAAAAATTAGAACAATTTGAAATTATTAAAAATAAACATATATGGCATTTACAGCAGCCGACTGGTCAATAGACCGACAAACTGGAAATATTAGGTACACGGGGCACGACCACAATGGTGCTTCGCCTTCCTATGCAACGGTCATTGAGTTCCACCGTGCGCTCCAAGACTTTGCTGACGACGCTGGCTACGGTTCCAATGACGAGCTGGACATCACTGACACCACGCCATCCGAGCGTTCGACGGACAACATCGTCACGCTCATTAACGGCTGGAACATTGACGACAACGCCTCTGAACACATCTACGACGGTTCCATTATCCAATCAAACGGCGCGGTTATTTACGACGGCTTCAAAGTACTTGCTCCTGCTGGAACCGCAATTCAGATTATCCAAAACGGTGCCGTCTTGTCAGACGACTGGTGGAACTATTCAGAGGGAGGCACGCACACAGGCTCAAACGATGCGGCTATTTTGACAGATAGTACCAAGTCTTGGACTGTTAATGAATGGGTCGGCTATAGAGTAAATAACACTACTGATGGAAGTTATGCTGTCATAACCTCCAACACCTCCGACACTATCACTGGCACTCTGGTTGGTGGTACGGGCAACGAATGGGACGCATCAGATGCCTATCTTATTGTTGATGGTCTAAATGGTGACTCTACTAATGGTATCTCGCACAACTTCATGCTCAAGGTGCGTACTGGCGGAGCTGATACAGATGGACGTCGACTCATCGCCACCACTCGTATGTGGGGCAGGAACTACAACGAGTTTAAGATTAACGGTTCGACCCGTGGTATCAACGTGGTCGCGCTTGCAACCGCTGACGACCTTAACAACGTTACTACTATTGGAACTATTGCTGCGCTGACTAACATCACTAACGTCACCGCTGGCTACAACGGCATCGACGTTAACAACGACGCCAGCAATGAGTACTACTACTCCGAATGGAACAGAGACACTGCCACCATCAACCAATTATACGAAAGAGCGAAGTGGCTCACTAGAGATGGTGAAACTACCACTCTCTACGGGCTTGCCGGTGAACTCTTCCGTGGTATCACGCATGAAATCACTGTAGATGGACAGGGTGGTACCGACTTCTCTGCGGTTGAAGCTGTCTCTTGGTCTGGTGGTACGGGGCAGATGCTGGCAATCAATGATGTCAACGCTGCTACTAAGATGTGGATTCAGCTCCTAACTGGTGTGGCTCCGACCGACAACCAAACTATTACGGGTGGTACATCAGGCGCCACTTGTCTCGTCAATGTCACCGTCACTGAAAGAACTATCTCAGTACCATTTATCGGTGCCTCCACCGGTTCATCTCTCATCGGTGCTTACGGTATCGGTGTGGAAGCAACTGACCTGACGGCTAGTGACAAGGTCTTCGACCTCACTAATACTCTCTATCAGGCACCAAACTATGTTACCTTTAGCGTTGCTGGCTTGGTATCAGGCGACCGCGCACTGGTCGCGCCACAAGGCTACCGCTTCCAATACGACACAGAAGCCTCGGGTCCATTCGTTGTTGGCGAGACTCTTACCTTTACTTCCCCGTCTGGTACTGCTCGTCTTGCTGAACTCTATGATGGCGGTACAACTGGCTTTATGTATATTGGTGAAATGTTGACTGGCAGTGTGCCAACCGATAACTCAACCATTACTGGCGGCACTTCATCAGCTACAGCTGCTGTCAACGGCGCCGTCTCAACCGATATTGACCTCCGCCAGATGAACCTCAGCGGCGCACTTACTGGCGCAACAGTCACTTCAGTAGTTGTTCAGACTGGTACTATCCCGACCGATACTCCAAGCACGGGGACTATCAGAATCAAGCGGGCTGACGGCCAATACACACGCCATGCCTATAGCGCACGAACGACCTCGGCCTTTACTATTTCTTCCACGGACTTTTCATCAAACAACGCCGCTAACGGCGCCAATGTCTTTATAACCTATATCGACGTTGCTACTTCCTCAACCTCGGAGTCCTTTACTGGCGTCTATGCTGCAGACAGAAACCTCTTCATTCGTGTCCGTAACGGCACTGGTGGATCACCAATCAAGACATTCGAAACCACCGGTACGCTTGGTTCATCCGGAGGCTCAACTACTGCTATTAGAACTTCAGACGCATAAAAAATCAGAAGCATAAAAATATGACATTACAAGAACTTGTAAATCTTCTCTGCAACCACTTAGCATCTGTTCCTTCGACTACGCCAGTTTTATTGGACGGGAGTAAATTCTCGGTAGTTGCTAATAAAGATGATGAAAAAAATTTATTTATTGAAATCAAAAAGCTATGAAAGAAAATACGCAAAAAGTAGTAAAATGTGCTCCTTGTGATAAATATTTTGGTTACTCCGAAGATAATAAGAATTGTCCTTTTTGTCATACTGAATATTCTGAGCTAGTTGAGAGGACCAAGATGGTTGAGGCATATGAGACGGTTGAGTCAGATGCTAAGGACCTGCCTGACGGCGGGCAGGGAAGAAAAGAAACTCCTAAAACTCAAAAAAAATCCTTCAAGATGTGGAAGGATGCTAAAGATTAAAGCTAAGGCTGCCAGGAACAATTAATAAATTTCTAATTTACTAAGCACTTCGAGTGGTCAGTAGCTTTGAAAATTGGGACTAAAGACATTAAAGTCGGTACTTCTAGCTAAGCCTATAACTTGAAAAAAAACTATTTATTAAGTAAATTTATAACAGTAACGGTAGAGATAAATTACCCAGTAAACCTACTTGTAAATTCAAGTCCTATCTACTAGTCGAGGATGAAGCTGCCGCATTTGTAGGAATTAATGAATTACTAGTAATTACATTAATATATAAAAACAGATTATCATAAGATATGGCAACTATTACCGTAGATAGAAGTATAAACGCTGATGATGCTTTTGCCATGTCTGGAGGTCTGGCTTTTGTCGCTTTGCCCAGTGGATCAGCTACTTACCAAACTCAAGCCACTGGTATCGCCACTTGGGTGACGGCTACTATTGTTTCGTCTTCCAACTGGCAGTCAGTTTGCTATGGTAATAATATTGTCGTTGCAGTCAGCTCTACCTCGGGAACAATAGCCGCTACATCACCAGCCGGCGTGACTGCTACCTGGACACTACGCACCATGCCAGCAACAGCTTCTTGGTACGCCGTTGCCTATGGCTTATCAAAGTTTGTGGCGGTATCTGGTGGTGCTTCAACTGCCGGTGCTTACTCTATCGACGGCGCTAAGTGGACATCTACTGGTGCTCTGACGACTAGTGGCGATTGGCGCTGCTTAGCCTTTGGCAATGATCGTTTTGTCACGCTTTCTTATAACAGCACTAATTCTAATTACTCAACTAACGGCACTTCTTGGACAGCTGGCGGTGCTCTTCCTGGTACTCGTAACTGGACGGCTATTACTTACGGTGAAGGTACCTTTGTAGCTGTAGCTTCGGGTAATGCCAGTGGTGCTTACTCTACTGATGGTGGTGTTACTTGGCAGGACACTACTATGCCCTCTGCCGCTAGCTGGAGCTCGATTACTTACGGCAACGGTATCTTTGTGGCTGTTGCCACTGGACCCTCTACTGCCGCTGCCTATTCTGCCGACGGTATTACTTGGTCGGCTAGCACTCTTCCTAACTCCCGTTCTTGGACTGGAGTTGCTTTTGGTAATAACCTCTTTAGTGCTATTGCTAGCGGCTCCACTACGGGTGGTGCCTATAGTTATGACGGTATTAGTTGGCTTGCTGTTACAACTTTGTCGCAAACAGTTACTTGTATTTGTCATACCCCGACTACTTGGAACTCTAATGACACCTTAGTCATTACTAACAATGCAACGGTTACAGTTAATACTGATCAAAATAAATTCTGGAACGCCATCACTTTGACTAATGGCAAACTAGCTATAACCAACAGCTCAACCTCGACCGGAATTCGCTTCACTATGGGTCGTGTCACAGGTGCTGCTGCCGCAGCCATTACTCCTGGCTCTGGTATCGGAGATATCGAAATCACCGGAAACTGGATAGAGCTCGGTACTGGCAATGGTTCCTCGGGACAGACTATGACCGCTCCTTTTTCAGATTATATTGCTGCCCTGTGGGTCGAGACTGGCTCAGGCACTGGCGTGTACGAGCAGTGGCTCAATGCTACTGGTTCCTACGGAGACGCTTCGCCAATTTTACTAGAAGGACTTGCTGCTGTTGGCTCGGGCAGAAGAGGTAAATTTTTTATTCAACAAGCCAATGCTGGTCCTTATGGGCCAACCATTATTAATGGCACAGACGGTAGCATTGCGCAGAAATTAATCACCGTCACTTCAACTACTGGACTCTATGCCGGAGCGGCCATTATCGGCCCTGGTATTCCAGCCAACGCCGTTGTTAATAGAGTGATATCTTCAACCCTACTTGAGACCAACTCTGTCTCTACCACCGAGCTTTCTCCTGATTGGTCTTCTGTTGCCTATGGCAATAGTACTTATGTGGCAGTTTCCAGAACTTCTTCTAATATTGCTGCTACCAGCTCTGATGGCGTCACCTGGACCAAGAGAACTCTGCCCTTTGTAGCCAACTGGAATAGTATTTGTTACGGCGCTACCAGTGCGCTCTTTGTAGCTGTCTGCTCGGATATCACCACAACGGGTGGTACTCAGATTGGTTCGAGGTTTTGTGCTACTTCCCCTGATGGTATCACTTGGACTAGGCGTGCTATGCCAGCGAACCAAAGCTGGAACGCTGTTGCTTCAAACGGCACTAGCTTTGTGGCTGTCGGCGGCGATGCTACTAACGCTGCTACTACAGGCGCTGCTTCTTCAACTGACGGTATCACTTGGGTGGCTGCCACGATGGCGACATCACAGGTTTGGAACGCTGTGGCTTACGGCGGCGGTCGCTATGTCGCCGTCGGCACCGGCACGGCTACTAATTATGACGCTGATGGTGCGGGCACTTGGACTAACGGCGCTACAGTGACCAGCGCTACCTATATGGCCATTATCTATAATGGTACTATTTGGATGGTAATTTCCGGAAGCTCTACTGGTAATCAAAGCAAGGCCGACCCAACTACCGGTGCCTTCACAGCTGGCGGCGCGCTACCAAACTCAACCAGTCGTGGCGTGGCTTGGGACGGCACGAACTTTGTTGTGGTCTCTACTACTAACTCAACTCAGACTGCTCGCTCAACTAACGGCGCCTCTTGGACAACTACCACGCTAACAGGAACACAAATCGGTAGCTGGAATGCTATTTGTGCTAACGGCACCACGCTTGTAGCCGTGTCTTCATCTTCTAACTTGCGCAGTGCTGCTATGACTTCGACTAACTCTGGTGCGGCCTGGACAGTCCAAACTGGCATGCCTCTGGATGTCTCCCTGACTTGCTATAACCCCTATGTCTCTCAGCTTACTAATACCGTACAGTTTGGTGACAATATCAACGGCAACAAAGTTCCTAGCGGAGCTAAAGTCCGCTGCCCAAACATCATGTTTACCTCTGCTGTGCCGGTCAATATCCAAACAGCCTCCAGTATCGTCGGTGCGAACATGGTCATGACTGCTGGTGGCTCACTGACCGCTAGCATCTGTCTCTTTGACGAGTCTTATAATACCTTTAACCAGGCGGAAATATTATCCTTAACCAACGTTGGTTTTTCACTCCCTCCGCTGATCAATGAGTGCTACAACGTCACCTTTAACAGCGTCGGCTTTGCGCTCGAGCCTGTCAGACGATACTACACCTATTCAGCGACCATTGGTGCTGACGGCTGGTTCACTCGTGACCGACGCTACGGTGCTGGTACTACTGTCTGGAGCTATATTAATGGTGCCAGCATTACTGATTTTAACTACTGCGTCGGCTCACCAAAGGCACTACAATCCACAGCTTCTTCGGTTACTAGTCCTGCTGCCATGCTGGCCCTGTCCTACACCCAAAGCTCAACCTGGAGTTATGTTAGATTCTATGCACTCAACTGCGTCGCTTCCTTTCAAGATGCCTTTAACTTCACGGCTAACTTCAACAACAATACCATGGAGCATCTGGAACTCTATGGTGTAGCCCCAATGCTTGTTCAGACTTCTAGTGGTAATACCATTACCGACATCCGCATCGCCGAGGACATGTTTAATGCCTATAAGAGTTTCCCTACCTCTGGTGCTCGTATTGGCAATGACCCTAATGCTGGCGCTAGACTTCTAGATGATACTAAGTATTATCTCAAAACCAGAACCTTCTATAATTGGAATGACCGCTCTGTTTATGCTGAGGGACGAACTGTCTCGGCTACCCCCTTTATTGCTAGTCAATTTTTCCCAGCCTTTTTCGGCGCCTACAATAACGCCACTCGCTCCGTCACTCTGACTTGGATCAGACGTGATCCAAGCTCTAGCGGCGGCGCTGGTACTACTGCTTATCAGATTTTCCGCAGTACCTCTGCTAGCTTTACGCCTAGTTCTGCTAATATGATTTTTGATACGCTCACGGTCGCTACCGTTTCCTACGTCAATGGTTTTATCGCCACCATTACCGCTACCGCATCACCAGCTAGAACCATCACCTTTGCCCAAGCCGGCAGGACAATTACTCTAGGTGGTGCTGGAGCCGGCAGCTTCACTACAGCCGGCTATGTCATCGGAGGCAGCGTCGTGGTAGCAGGAACGGTCTCTAATGATGGTACTTATACTATCTTGTCTTTCACTGCCACAGTCATCACGCTCACTACTAATCACACTAACCTAGTTAACGAAACCGCCCCTAACGGTGCTACTTTAAATGGTGTACCACCAGTCAATGGGACTTCTTATTATTACAAACTTCGTAAGTACGACGCTATCCTCTCTGGTATCACCAGTGCCTCTGGTACTGTAGCCCTGACCTCTCTAACTACTGCCGGTAACTTCAACACCGGTCTCGGTACTATTATTAACCTCGAGGGAACTAGTGGTCAGTACAAGATTCGCATTCCTGTCGGCTCCACCACCAACTTCTTGGCCGGTAACGTCTTTCCTGGTCTGACCCTAGCTGGCACTGGTATCGGCTCAGGGGCCAAGGTAGTCAGTCTTGATACTCCTTGGCAAATCACCGTTGACGTGGCTAACTCAGCTACCTTCGTGGGTACTACTGCTACCTTGGGACTAGCTACGGGAGCTGCCCCAAATAATAATATCTATGTCGTCGGTCCTGGTATAGCGAGACCAACCAGAGTCTCCTCGGTTACTAACTCCACTACTATTGTCGTTGACACCGCCTTCATTGCGACTTTTTCAGCTCAGGCTATCTTCTTTGAATACGGCACTGATAGCTCTGAAGTAGAAGTTACTCCTAGCGGACCAACTACTGCAGCCTTTAACTTCCTAACCAGATCTAATGATTTCACTCATGCTAACTGGGTTAAGACGAACCTGACTGCTACTGCTGATCAGGTCAGCGGACCAAATGATATTGGTTTCGGTGTGGCGGCTGTCCCTACCGCTGATCGTCTGTTGTCCACTGGTCCTAGTGCTAGGGCAGTGCAAACTATCACTTCGTATCTGGAGATCGGCGCCAGCTATACCTTCTCTGTCTATATCAGAACTGATGCTCACCACTATGCTCAAACTGTTAGCGGTGAGCTTTCGATTAATACTACCGTCGCTACGACTGAGTCTTTTACCGCCACTGGTGTTTGGCAAAGAGTTTCGGCTGCCTTTACTGCGACAGCAGTTACCCACACCTTTACTATTCAAATGACTACGGAGGGGAGTTATATTTATGCTTCCAATGCCCAGGTTAACCAAGGCTCATCGGCACTGGTGCCGGTGACCACAACCACCGTCAAAACTGCCGTGGCAAGCGGTGGCAGAACACTGACCTTTGCTTCTGGTATTGACGGTCTTAATACTATCACCGCATCATCTGGCGACTTCACTACTGCTCCAGCCTTTGCTATCGGTGATACGATTATTGTCCAAAGCACTTCAGACAATGATGGCACTTATGTACTATCAGCTGTCACTGCCACTGTCCTGACAGTGACTCCTGCTCAACCCTTAGTCAGTGGCGGCGGCGCTCAAACTACTGGCTCCATCGTTGGTTCCGTTCTTGCCTCAGCTGCTCAGGAATTAAGCGCTGCCTACGCCTGGTGCCGAGCCACTGGTGGTAATACAGCTAATCAAGGGATCGAAGTAGCACTAGCCGCCTTACCATCCGGATCATTCTGGACTGAACTATACATTGGCACCAGCTCAGGCTTTGCCCCTTCATCAATTAACCGCGTTGGCTACACCCTGAACTTGCTCGGTGCTTCAACTTCTTTTTATCTTCTGAACTCTAATAATAATTTACTCGACACTTTGGTTCAGGAGGGTTACGGTGGTTTTTCAGGTACTAGAATCTTTCTCAGAGGTTCGGCGGGCAACAAATTCCTTGATTGGACACTGGATTATAACTACGGTGCAGTGCCGATGATTGGTGACGTTGCTAACCTCTCTAACGACAATGTCTTTGACGATTTCACCGTCAAGAACTTTAGAAACTATAACCTAACACCATTTACCTCAATTAACGATAGTAGTGGTCTGACTCTGCAAAATATTACTATTGAGCAGGCTAATGACATCCCTTATTCACTACAGTCTCTTAATACTACGCTCAAAGGGGTGACTGGTGCCAATGCTTTTGCAGCCACTAACGCTACGACTTATCTCTTTGGTACGGCACCTTTTGCAACTGACGGTATGGCCATCGCTTATCAGGCAGTTTATGACAATATTTTCTACGAATTATTCCATTCAGAGACCACTGGGGCACTGCATATGTTATTTAATGCTAGCTCCTCTGATGCGCCACCTTATACTATTATCTCTGGTACGCCAGCCTTCGGTAACAACGGACGTCTGTATCTGCGAACAGCAGGGGACTCGATCGAGTATACTTGGCCCTACACCATCAAGGGCGTTTCTAGTTTCCGCGACGTCATCCTCAAGAAAAACGGCTTAGACCTCGGCTCAAGCCTCGATGTCTTGCAGTCTTTGCTGATAGAATTTAAAGTCGATACCGGCTCTGGTTACGGCGCCTATCAGACAGCTACTCCTTTTAATCTAGCCGCTGCCTCAGTCTCTACCGCTGGCTTTGATCTAAAAATCAAAATCACCGCCCGTCCTGGTATGTTGTTCTCTACGCAGACCAATGCTTTTGTGGTCGGCGAAACCATTGAGGGTACAACCAGCGGCGCGACCGCAGTTGTTGATGAAGTTTATAACCTGACGACTACCAGCGGTTGTATTATCTTGTCTTCGGTCACCGGAACTTTCTTCCCGGCTGAATTAGTTAGGCGCGCTTCAGATGACCAGACCAGAGCCACTAACGTTGTGACTAACACTCAGTTTGCGCTCTTCCCCTCATTCAACAGCTACATTGACGGTCTGCAAATATTTACTAATACCGTCGGTCCTGGTGATTATCCAGGTAGGATTGTTGATATCGTGCTCTCTAATATCGTGACGGGCAGTACTTATTATGTCTACAAAACATCAGACTTAAGTCTCTTGGCCTCAGGCACCGCTGCTGCTTCGACAGTTACTATTACTGATATTGCCTATGTGGCTGATTTTGGTATCACGGTTAGAGTTAGAAAGGCCTCAAGTGCTACCAAATACATTCCTTTTGAAACTCAGGCCACGGTCCGATCAACTGGTGTCGATGTCTTTATCGGTCAAACAGAAGATTCGATTGTCGGTGCCAGCGTCAACGGGACTATTGCTGGCGATTTTACTATTAATACCACCACCAAAACCATTAAGCACACGGCTGACTCAGTCGTCTATACCGTCAATGAACTCTATACCTGGTTGATGGATTATTTTGACGATGTGACTACTATTGACGATACTGTTCCGATCTCTGCTCAGACGCCAACCGAGTACACCTTGATCAACGGCTGGTTCATGGACAACCTCTCCTTCAAATACTTGAGTGGGGGAGCCATTCAAACTGATGGTCAGGATGCTTATAGCACACATATCCTGACGGTTACTGGTGGCACCTACGCCGATCCAGTGTCGGGGGATATTACCAAGACTGTTATGGCTGGAGCCACCGCTATCGGACCGCTACTTGACTATGAAGTCATTTCTGTCGGCGTTAGTTCTAAGTGGTATGTTCGTGACACTAGAACTGTGCCAGCTGTGATTGCTAGCACCACCGCTATGACCATTACCACGGGTACTGGTTCGGGTAATAACTCCGCCAACTCCCTAAGCGGAGAAAGCATTTGGTCCAACATCTTTTCTCTGGGTACTATTGTTAGCGGCACCACCCTTGATCTCTATCAAAACGATAGCCAGATCACACCGTGGTGGTCTGCGGGACAGATTGATATCTTGGTCAAGGTCAAAGAAGCTGGTACTGAAATCGACTCGGGCAATCTGACGGTCCTAGCCCGTAAATATTCCACTCTCTATGACCACTATGTCGTCGATGCCTCCACTGGCAGAAACCCTGTTCCGCTTGCTGCTTTTGCTGATACAAACAACGAGGTTATTGAAGCCACCGTTGGCGCCTATACTGGCTTTACCTTTGACTTCGGCGCCGCTTCTAAAGATCTAGGTAACGGCAATGGCTCTCAGCCTTATGACTGTGTTATTGACTGTGATGATCACAGCATTCAAGAAGTTTACGAATATCTAAAGTACGTCACCCGTACCGGCTCCAGCACCACCTTAAATGGTGTTAATGGCGAGTATTATCAGGCCGTCGGCGATATTCGCCTTAGTTATAGCGGCGAAGCCAGTGGTCCTTTTGTGGAAGGCAATGCCATAACTTCAAGTGCTGGCGGCACTGGCTATATCGTTTCTTTGATAGATAGCGGCGCAACCGGAACTTTGCTCATCAGGAATGTTCACGGCACCTTTGCTAATGCCAACACCTTAACCAGTAGCGGAACCACCGCCACGATCAGTAGCGTTCCTGATACGATTCTCCAGTCGAAGCAAGCGCCCTTCGGTGTTTTTTCTGGTGGCAAACTCTTCGGTGCCCGTGGTGTCTGGCTAGAGAATGTAGCGGCAGCTGACTCCATTAACTATCAACTCATTGATTCTACTGGAACTACTCAAATACCACCTATTTCAGTGGTAGTGACAGTCAAAGATGCTAATTCGCTCGCCGCTGTCGATTCAGCGCGCGTACTCCTAGAAGCAGCGGCTGGTGGAGATTTGCCGGCAGCTGAGTCGTGTACTATCACTCGCTCAGGTGCAACTGCTTCTGTCGCTCATACAGCTCACGGCATGACGACTGGTATGTCGGTCATTATTCGAGGAGCCGCGCAGGACGAATACAATGGCATTTATACTATCAGTAATGTCAGTGCGGATGCCTATGACTACACTGTCTCAGGCTCACCAGCCACGCCCGCCACAGGCACTATTACCGCCACTTGCGCCATCCTAAATGGAGCCACCAATGCTTCTGGTATCTTGCAGGTCACTACCTTTAATTACACCTCAGATCAACCGATTGGAGGCAGGGTGCGCCGGGCTACTACTGGCGCTAAGTATAAAACAGGAGCGATTACTGGTACAATTACCTCAACTGGTCTTAATACAACGGTGCTCTTAATTTTGGACGAATAGTATGGCTATCACTATCAACTGGGCGACAAAAGTAATCTCTGTGCCAAAAGCGGATATGACGCTTGTTTCGTCGACGCCTTTTGAAATACGTGAATTAGACATTGATACCTTTCGCCTTAGACTAAAAGACTTAGAAGATGAAGCCGAGGGCATGCCTTATCCGACGACTCACAATCACAATACGGCCGTGACGGTTGGAGGTGTTACCCTGGCGCGAGTCGTTGAGATTATCAATGGCTATACGGTAACCTTTGAAGACGGCGCCTATGCTGTCAACCTCATCGGTGCCAATTCTAATGTTGGTGACGTTGTTAACCTAAACACTGTCTCAGTCCGTGCCTCTAACAGTGCCGGCCTTACTAATCCTGATTTGGCTGCCGCGGTGTGGAATGCTCTAGTTGCTAACCATTTGACCGCAGGTACAACCGGTAAAGCTCTCTCTGATGCTGGCAGTGCCGGTAATCCCTGGGGATCACCCGTTACTGGTAATACTGATCCGGGTACCTTTGGTGAGTTAGTTGGCAAGAAAGTTTTGACTGTCGCTAAATTCTTAGGATTGAAATAAATATTGTGCTATAATTTATTACTATGAACGTCGATGATCTAATCCAATTAGTTAGTAACAGACTCAGAGAATTTAAGCTCTCCCGAGATTATTCGCGGATGAGCGGCGATTTAGAGCGCATGAATGCTGCTGACAAAGAAGTTATTGCCCTAGAAGACACCTTGTACAAATTAAATTTATTAGTAGATACTTCCAAATCTGCCGCTGTTAAAGAGGCTGTTCTGGCTGAAGTTATCACTGACGGTTCAGTGGCGGTTTTGGGTGAATACGACATTACTGTCTATGCCACGGATCCTCTGCATGAGCAGAAGGTGATGAATATTTTAAGTAAAATGGGCGTGATGGATACGGCAGAAAAGATCGATAATTATATCAAGAGCAAATACCTAAGTAGTCCAGTGACGGGGGAGATGGTGATGAGCGCTGCTAGCGCCTATCTCGTCGATACTCGGCTCTTGATGGCGATGATGGAACAAGACTCCAGCTTCGGCACAGCGGGTCTAGCCGTCCGGACTCTCAACCCTGGTAATGTCGGTAATGATGACTCTGGCAATATTCGCACTTACGAATCCTGGCAAGCGGGCGTGACGGCCGTGGCCGCTTGGCTTAGTAGGCATCGTGGATCAACAAGCAGTGTCATGCCTGACAACGCGACAGTTACGACACCTGTGACCACCACTACGCCTCCTATCTCTACTACCACACCTCCCATCGCTACTACCACACCAGATTTAAGTACTAGCACTTCTACGCCTCCTATTTCTACTACCACTCCAGAGATAATTACTCCAACTACTGAAGAAGTCTCAGCTCCAGTTATCTCAACCACGACTACAACCACGACTACTACACCTCCAGTAGTTACTCCTGTGCCAGAAGCCGGTGCTCCTAGCGAAGAAGTCCCAGCTCCAGTTATCTCAACTACCACCACCACGACTACAGTCACGCCTCCAATAGCTCCTCCTGCACCAGAAGCTAGTACTTCTAGTGAAGAAGTCTCTTCACCGAGTGCTTCAGCTAGCACTACTGCCGAATAGTTTTTATCCTAATTCAGCAAGCAGTCACTATGACAGTTAATTAACCGCCTTGGAAAATTTAAATAAAAACATCGAAAAGTTTCTTCCCTTTCTGGAGGATTTGCGCACTCGCTTATACCATGGAGTAATTTTATTTGTGGTCTTGTTTTCTATTGGTTTTCTGTCGGCCGGCCTGATTCTGAAAAAAATATTAAGCCTTGTCAAAATCGATCAGGTCACCATTGCTACCTCTGCACCTTTTCAGTTTACTGACATAGCTATGGATATTGGCTTTTTCCTGGCCATCATCGCTTCAGTTCCTTATGTAATTTACAGTTTATATTCCTTTGTCGTGCCAGCCTTAACTCTCAGAGAGAGGCTTAAGCTTTTTAAGTACATCCCTTTGAGCGTCGGCCTATTTATTATTGGGTTTTTTTATGGTTTCTTTATTCTTTACCAGGCCTTAGGACTATTAGCTTCTATTAATACTAGTTTGGGTATTGCTAACTTTTGGAATATTAGTCAATTTTTGTCACAGTTGCTAGTAACTTCTGCTTTACTAGGGCTAGTTTTTGAGTTTCCACTGGTCTTGTCTTTGTTAATCAGGCTAAAATTAATGACAATCCATGCCCTCAAGAAAAATCGACGCATTGCTTATTTTTTAATAGTTTGCATGACTGCTTTACTTCCGCCAACAGACGGTGTATCATTACTAGCAATGTCCTTGCCGCTTGCATTACTTTATGAAGCGACAATATTATTCATAAAATAAAAACACTATGTTTGGACTAGGAACTAGAGAGTTACTTATTTTAGTTGCTGTGCTGGTATTGCTCTTTGGTGCAAAGAAGATTCCAGAACTTGCCCAAAGTATCGGTGATGCTATTAAGCAGGTCAGAAAGGGTTTTTCCGATGCTGACAAAGATGACAAAACTGACAAGCTTAGCTAAGATACCTTCAGCTTTGATTGTGTAGAATCTGCCAATCTCTTTACTTGCATTAGCTAATGCTGTATCATTAATAACAATGTAGTTGTCACTCGTACTTTTATACAAAGCGACAATATTATTAATAAAATAAAAACATTATGTTTGGACTAGGTACTAAAGAAATAGTCATCATCGCTTGCGTCATTATCTTATTCTTTGGCGCTAAGAAAATCCCTGAACTAACTAAGTCAGTGGCTGAAGCTATCCGCAATTTGCGTGGCGCTTTCAAAGATGATGAGACAACTAAGAAATAAAAACATCATCATTTCCTCTACTCAATAAAAAACCAGCTTCGGCTGGTTTTTTTATTAGTATTAAAAACCTCCGGCTTTAGCCGGAGTGTACGTTTGAAGGCG